>JASGFT010000012.1:0-42123 GCA_047605425.1 Burkholderiaceae bacterium
GAGAACGACGTGAGCCGCGCCGGGGGCGGGACGGGCGCCGCGCCGCCCGCGGACGCGGCGGCGCCGTTCATTCGGCGCCCGCCATGCCGCCGACGACGCGCGAGAAGCCGCCGTCGACATAGGTGATCTCGGCGCTGATGCCGGCGGCCAGATCGGACAGCAGGAAGGCCGCGGCGTTGCCGACGTCCTCGGTGGTCACGTTGCGGCGGATCGGCGCGTGCCGGGCGTTGAAGTCCAGCATCTTGGAGAAGCCCTTGATGCCGCTGGCGGCCAGCGTCTTGATCGGGCCGGCCGAGATGCCGTTGACGCGCACGCCGGCCGGGCCGAGGCTTTCGGCCAGATAGCGGACGGCGGCCTCGAGGCTGGCCTTGGCCAGGCCCATCGTGTTGTAGTTGGGGATGACCCTTTCGGCGCCCAGGTAGCTGAGCGTCAGGATCGAGCCGCGCGCCCGCGTCAGCATCGGCTTGGCGGCCTTCGCGCAGCCGACCAGGCTGTACGCCGAGACGTCGTGCGCGATCCGGTAGGCTTCGCGGCTGGCGCCGTCGAGGAAGTCGCCGGCGATCGACTCGCGCGGCGCGAAGCCGATCGCGTGGACCAGTCCGTCCAGGCCGTCCCAGCGCTGGCCCAGCTCGGCGAACAGCGCGTCGATCTGCGCGTCCTCGGCGACGTCGCACGGCAGCGCGATCGACGAGCCGAACTCGGCCGCCATCTCGGTGATCCGGTCCTTGAAGCGGTCGTTCTGGTACGTGAAAGCGAGCTCGGCGCCCTGGTCGCGGCAACTGCGGGCGATGCCATAGGCGATTGAGCGATTCGACAACAAGCCCATGACGAGAATCCGCTTGCCCTTCAGAAAACCCATCGACGCTCTCCATTACAATCGTTCGATGCGTATTGTCTCACGATGCTTAGCCTCGCTGGCGCGGGTCGCCGCGCCGCCCGGCCCGGTCCGGCGCGCGCCTTCGCCGGGGCGGCGGACCGCCCGGTCCGTCGCGCGCCTTCGCCGGGGCGGCGGGCCGGTGCCGACGAGCGCGGCCGATCGCTGGGCAAGGGACGGCCGCCGGCGCGATCGGGCTGCTGCCGGCGATCGCCGTCCGGCTGCTGGCGGTGTTGGCGATGGCGCTGCCGGCGACGGCGGCCTGGGCCGTGCACGGGATGGCGCTCGGCGACGAGCCGAAGTACCCGGCCGATTTCAAGCATTTCGACTACGTGAACCCGGATGCGCCGCGAGGCGGCGAGGTCACGCTGTCGTCGATGGGCAACTACGACAAGCTCAATCCGTACACGCTGAAGGGCCGGCCGCCGCGGATGCTGAGCGAGCTGATGTTCGAGACGCTGACCGAGCAGTCGCTCGACGAGCCGTTCTCGGTCTACGGCCTGCTGGCCGAGGACCTGTCGCTGGCGCCCGATGGCCGCTCGATCACGTTCCGGCTGCGGCCGCAGGCGCGCTTCAGCAACGGCGACCCGGTCACCGCCGACGACGTCAAATACTCGTTCGACACGCTGCGCAGCAAGGCCGCCAGCCCGATGTATCGCCAATACTGGCAGGACGTGCGGGGCGCGGTCGTCATCGACCGGCTGACCGTGCGCTTCGATTTCGAGCGGCCCAACCGCGAGTTGCACATGATCATCGGCGCGCTGCCGGTGTTCTCGAAGAAGTGGGGGCAGGGCAAGCCGTTCGACCAGGTGGTCAACGACGAGCCGATCGCCAGCGGCCCTTACCGGATCGAGTACTACGACCTCGGCAAGTCGATCGGCTACAAGCGCGACCCGGACTACTGGGGCAAGGACCTGCCCGTGCGGCGCGGCATGTACAACTTCGACAAGATCCACATCACGTACTTCCTCGACGAGTTCGCGCGCATCGAGGGTTTCAAGGCCGGCGTCTTCGATTTCGTCTACGAGAACGCCGCCAAGAACTGGGCGCGCGCCTACTATGGCGCCAAGTTCGACAACGGGCAGTTGATCAAGACCGAGCTGCCGAACTCGAACGCGCAGGGCATGCAGGGCTACATGTTCAACACGCGCCGGCCGATCTTCCAGGACGTGCGGGTGCGCAAGGCGCTGGGGCTGGCGCTCGATTTCGAGTGGATGAACCGGCAGCTCTTCTACGACCAGTATTCGCGCAGCGACTCGTTCTTCACGAACTCCGAACTGGCCGCCACCGGCATGCCGTCTGACGATGAGCGGGCTCTGCTCGAGCCTTATCGCGCGCGGCTGCCGGCCGAGGTGTTCGAGGAGGCCCGCAAGCCGCCGGTCACCGCGCCGCCGCCGCACTCGCTGCGCAACAACCTGCGCGAGGCGCGCGAACTGCTGGCGCAGGCCGGCTGGACCTATCGCGACGGCGCGCTGCGCAACGCCGCCGGCGAGCCGTTCGAGTTCGAGATCATCGACGACAAGCGCACCTGGGAGCGCGTCGTCGCGCCGTTCGGCCGCGCGCTCGACAAGCTCGGCATCCGGATGCGGTTCCGCGTGATGGATTCGTCGCTGCTGAAGGCGCGCGAGGACCAGTTCGACTACGATATGGTCATCAACTGGTGGCTCAGCTCGCAGAGCCCGGGCAACGAGCTGACGTTCCGCGTCGCCAGCGCGTCGGCCGACGAGCCGGGATCCGACAACTACCCGGGCATCCGCGATCCGATCGTCGACAAGCTCGTCCAGGCCGTGTTGTCGGCACGATCGCGACACGAGCTGGTCGTGGCCAGCCGCGCGCTGGATCGCGTGCTGCGCGCCGGTTACTATGTGATTCCCCAGTGGCACAACAAGGTGCACCGCGTGTCGTACAAGAACCGGTTCGGGCGGCCGCAGACGCTTCCGTTGTATTACCAGGCCGAGGAGTGGTTCGTGCAAGCCTGGTGGACGCTGCCGGATCCTAAGCGCTGATGCTCGCCTATGTCCTGAAGCGCCTGCTGCTGATGGTGCCGACGCTGCTGGGCATCATCGCGCTGACCTTCGTCGTCATCCAGTTCGTGCCGGGCGGGCCGGTCGAGCAGATGGTCCAGCAGTTGACGCGCGGCGACGACATGCGCGGCGGCGAGGTCGCGCAGGGCGCGAACATCTATCGCGGCAATCGCGGCATCGACGAGGCCAAGCTGGCCGAGATCCGCGCGCTGTACGGTTTCGACAAGCCTCCGATCGAGCGGTTCTGGCAGATGCTCAAGGGCTTCGCGGTTTTCGACCTGGGCACGAGCTTCTTCCACAGCAAGTCGGTCTGGGGGCTCATCGTCGAGAAGCTGCCGGTCTCGATCTCGCTGGGCCTGTGGACCTTCCTGCTCACTTACCTGATCTCGATCCCGCTGGGCATCGCCAAGGCGGTGCGGCACGGTTCGACGTTCGACCTGCTGACGAGCACGTTGATCCTGATCGGCTACGCGATTCCGGGCTTCGTGCTCGGCGTCGCGCTGCTGGTGCTGTTCGGCGGCGGCTCGTTCTGGCAGATCTTCCCGCTGCGCGGGCTGACCAGCAACGGCTGGGCGCAGATGTCGATGATCGACAAGGTGCTCGACTACCTGTGGCACCTGGTCCTGCCGCTGACCTGCATGGTGATCGGCAGCTTCGCGGTCACGACGATGCTGACCAAGAACACGGTGCTCGAGGAGATCCGCAAGCAGTACGTGACGGTCGCGCGCGCCAAGGGCCTGGACGAGCGGCGCGTGATGTACAAGCACGTGTTCCGCAACGCGTTGATCCCGATCATCACCGGCTTTCCGGCGGCGTTCATCGGCGCGTTCTTCACCGGATCGCTGCTGATCGAGACGCTGTTCTCGCTCGACGGCCTGGGGCTGCTGTCGTACGACGCGGTGATGCGCCGCGATTACCCGATCGTCATGGGCACGCTGTACGTGTTCTCGCTGATCGGGCTGCTGGCCAAGCTGATCAACGACATCCTGTACGTCTGGGTCGATCCGCGGATCCAGTTCTCGACGCTCGATCGATGACCGCGTCCGCCGCGCCTTCGCTATCGCCCAGCCGCCGCGTGTGGTTGCGCTTTCGCCGCAACCGCCGCGGCTTCGTCAGCCTGTGGGTGTTCCTGGTGCTGTTCGCGCTGAGCCTGTGCGCCGAGCTGCTGTCGAACGACAAGCCGATCGTCGTGCGCTACGACGGGCAGTGGTTCCTGCCGCTGTGGCGCGACTATCCGGAGGCGACGTTCGGCGGCGATTTCCCGTCGATGGCCGATTACCTCGACCCGTTCATCGTCGAGCAGTTCGACAAGCCGGGCAACTGGGCGCTCTACCCGCCGAACCGCTATTCGTACAACACGATCAATTATTTCGCGCCGAGCCCCAACCCCGCGCCGCCCAATGCCGAGAACCTGCTCGGCACCGACGACCGCGGGCGCGACGTGCTGGCCCGGCTGCTGTACGGCTTTCGCGTGTCGGTGCTGTTCAGCCTGGCGCTGACGGCGGTCGGCGTCGTCATCGGCATCCTGTTCGGCGCGCTGCAAGGGTATTTCGCCGGCCGTTTCGACCTGACGATGCAGCGGCTGATCGAGATCTGGGCGTCGATGCCCGAACTGTACCTGCTGATCATCCTCAGCTCGATCTTCGAGCCGGGGCTGCTGATCCTGCTGGTCGTGCTGTCGCTGTTCGGCTGGATGACGCTGTCCGACTACGTGCGCGCCGAGTTCCTGCGCAACCGCTCGCTCGAATACGTGACGGCGGCCCGCGCGCTGGGCCTGTCGAACCGGCAGATCATCTGGCGGCACATCCTGCCCAATTCGATGACGCCGGTGCTGGCGTTCCTGCCGTTTCGCATGAGCGGCGGCATCCTGGCGCTGACCAGCCTGGACTTCCTGGGCCTGGGCGTGCCGCCGAGCACGCCTAGCCTCGGCGAACTGCTGGCGCAGGGCAAGGGCAACCTCGATGCGTGGTGGATCTCGTTGTCGACGTTCTCGGTGCTGGTGCTGATGCTGATGCTGCTGATCTTCATCGGCGAGGCGCTGCGCGACGCGCTCGATACGCGGCGGGGGTAGCGGGATGACGGCGGATCAACCGTTGTTGCGGATCGACGATCTGTCGGTCGATTTCGATACCGCGTCCGGACGCTCGCGGGTCGTCGAGCGGGTCAGCCTGGAGGTCGCGGCCGGCGAGCGCTTCGCGCTGGTCGGCGAATCGGGCTCGGGCAAGACCGTCACCGCGATGTCGGTGCTGCGGCTGCATGCCGACGCGCGCTACCAGGGGACGATCCGCCTGGACGGCCGCGATCTGCTCGCGCTGTCCGAGCGCCAGATGCGCGGCGTTCGCGGCAAGGACGTCGCGATGATCTTCCAGGAGCCGATGAGCGCGCTCAATCCGCTGTACACGGTGGGCGAGCAGATCTGCGAGACGCTCGAGCTGCACGAGGGCATGACGCGCGCGCAGGCGATGGCGCGCGCGATCGAGCTGCTGCAACTAGTACGCATCAACGAGCCGGCGCGGCGCGCGCAAGCGTATCCGCACCAGTTGTCGGGCGGGCAGCGGCAGCGCGCGATGATCGCGATGGCGCTCGCCTGCGAGCCCAGGCTGCTGATCGCCGACGAGCCGACGACCGCGCTCGACGTGACGATCCAGCGTCAGATCGTCGAGCTGCTGCTCGACCTGCAGACCCGCCTGGGCATGGCGATCCTGCTGATCACGCACGACCTGCCGCTGGTGCGCCGGTTCGCGCAGCGCGTGGCCGTGATGCGCGATGGCCGGATCGTCGAGACCGCCGAGACCGCGGCGCTGTTCGCGGCGCCGGCCGATCCGTACACGCGGCGCCTGATCGACAGCCGGCCGAAGCGGACCGTCCAGTCGCTGCCGCCGCTGCCGGCCCGGCTGGTCGCGACCTTGTCGGGCGCTGTGCCGACGGTCGGGCCCGGCGACGGTTCGGCGCGGAATGTCCCGGCGAGGGATGTCCCGGTGGGGAATGTCCCGGTGGGGAATGTCCCGGTGGGGAATGTCCCGGCCGACGAGGCCCGAACCGAGACCGTCGAGCCGCCGCTGCTGCTCGATGCGCGTGGCGTGAGCTGCCAGTACCGCTACCGCGAGGGCTGGTTCGGCTCGCGGCCGGTCGACGTCGTGCGCCGGGTCGACGCGCTGCTTCGCAAGGGCGAAACGCTGGGCATCGTCGGCGAGTCCGGTTCCGGCAAGACCACGCTGGGGCTGAGCCTGCTGAGGCTGTCGGCGTCGCGCTTGTCCGGCGCGATCGCGTTCGACGGGCAGCGGATCGACGCGATGTCCGAACGGCGTCTGCGTCCATTACGGCGCCGGATGCAGGTCGTCTTCCAGGATCCGTTCAATTCTCTGTCGCCACGGATGACCGTCGAGCAACTGATCGGCGAGGGCCTGGCCCTGCATCATCCGGCGATGCCTCGCGGCGAGCGGCGCGATCGCATCGTCGCGATGCTCGAGGAGGTCGGCCTGCGCGACGCGATGCTGAACCGCTATCCGCACGAGTTCTCCGGCGGCCAGCGGCAGCGGCTGTCGATCGCGCGCGCGGTCATCCTGCAGCCCGAGCTGATCCTGCTCGACGAACCGACGTCGGCGCTGGACGTCTCGGTCCAGAGCCAGGTGCTCGAGCTGCTGAGCGAGCTGCAGCGCAAGTACGGCTTGAGCTACCTGTTCATCACGCACGATCTCGCGGTGATCCGCGCGATGTCGCATCGCGTGATCGTGATGAAGGACGGGGAGGTCATCGAGACGGCCCAGACCGAGACGCTGTTCGACGCGCCGCGCGAGCCGTACACGCGCGAGTTGCTCGGCGCGGCGGCGCGCTGAGCGGCCCGGAGCCGCTCTGGTGTGCGGGCTCCGCTCAGGCGGCGGCTCCGATCAGGGGGGCTCCGCTCAGGTGCGCGGCATGCGGCGGGCCGGCGACTTCGCGGCCGGCGTGCTGGCCGGACGCTGGCGGGCCGAGGCCGTGCGTGCCGCGGGGGCCTTGCCGGCGGTGGCCACCGGGGTCCTGGCGGCGGGCGCCGCCGCGCGCGAGGCGGCCGGACGCGCGGCCGGCCTGGCGGCCGTGCGAGCGGCGGCCGGCGATGCGCGCTTGGCGCCGGCCGTCGCGGGCGGCGCGGCCGGCGAATCGTCGATCGGCGCCGACACCCTGATCGGGCGCACGTCCTGGTCGATCTCGGTCGAGACGATCTGCTTGGTGCCGCGCTCGTCGGTCAGCAGCGTCTGCGAGCTGCTCGGGCGCACCATCAGGCGCATGCCGCGCGCGACCTTCGGCGCCTTCAGCCCGTTCCACGACTGCACGGTGCCGCCCGACACGCCGTAGCGCGCGGCGATCGAATACAGCGTCTCGCCGCGCTTGACGACGTGGTAGACCGGCGGACGACGGATTTCCTCGTAGACGCGCGGGCCTTCGAAGCGCTCGATGCGGGTCTCGTCCTCGACCGCCTTGCGCGGCGCGATGATCCGGGTGCCGGCCAGCGGCTGGGTCGACGTCGATAGGCTGTTGGCGCGCCGCAGCTCGGCGACCGTGATGCCGGCCCGCTGCGCGACCGTCTCGAGCGTCTCGCCCGGGGCCAGCGTGTGCGGCTGCCACGACGCGAACGGGCGCTTGGACAGGCCGTGCTTCTCGACCGCCTCCATGAACGCGTCGAGGCGGTCGGCCGGCAGCTTGATCTCGTTGTTGCGCGTCGCCGCGATGACCGGCCGGTTGTGCGCCGGGTTCAGCGCGACGAACTCGTCGACGCTCATGCCGGCGAACTGCGCGGCCAGCTTCAGGTCGATCGGACCGGTCTTCTCGATCGTGACGAAATACGGCTTGTTCGCCAGCGCCGGCAGCGGGACGCCGAGCTCGTCGGCGTTCTGGATGATGTGCTTGAGCGCGATCAGCTTCGGGACGTAGTGCCGGGTCTCGTTCGGCATGTCCAGGCTCAGGTAGTCGGTCGGACGACCGCGCGAGCGGTTCTTGTTGACGGCGCGAGCCACCGCGTTCTCGCCCCAGTTGTACGAGGCCAGCGCGAGGAACCAGTCGTTGCCGTGCATCGCGTAGATCGTCTGCAGATAGTCGAGCGCCGCGCGCGTCGACTGGACGACGTCGCGACGGTTGTCGACCCACCAATTCTGCGACAAGTTGTATTGCTTGCCGGTGGACGGGATGAACTGCCACAGGCCGGCGGCCTGCGCCGACGACAGCGCGGTCGGGTTCATCGCGCTCTCGACGAAGGGCAGCAGCGCGAGCTCGGTCGGCATGCCTCGCTTGTCGAGCTCCTCGACGATGTAGTACAGGTAGCGGCCGCCGCGATCGAACATCCGCCCGAGGTAATCGGGTTTCTGCAGGTAGAAGCGCTCCTTGTCGGCGACCAGCGGCGTGTCGAGCTCGGGCATCGCGAAGCCGGCGCGGATCCGGTCCCACAGGCTGGCCGGGCCGGCGGGCTCGACCGGCTTGGCGACGACGACGACGGGCGGCGAGGCCGGATCCGGCAGCACGGTGATGGTGCGGGTGCTCGGCGGCGTCGGCGAGACGGTCTGGCCGCTGGGCGCGCGGGCACTGGTCGTGCCCGTGGAGGCCTGGGACTTGACCGGTTTGGCGGCCGTCGCCGAGCCCGACCGGGCCGCGGCGACCGGTCCGTCGATGCCCGGATCGACGGCGGTGGGACTGTCGCCGACGCTCGCGCACGCGCCCAGCAGCACGCTCAGGGCGACGCTGCCCAGCACGGCGGGGCGCAGACGGGAGATCAGCGCCGGAACGATCATCATCAAGGAGCGACGCAAAGAACTCTCCTAACTACATGATTCGGCGTGGAAAAGCCGATGCTATGCGATTGGGTTGAACGTCGTCAAGCCGGCCGGGCAGGCCAGGCCCGCCGGCGGTCAGGCGATCGCGTCAGCGGAAGTTGTCCTTCCAGCGGCGCACGGCGGCGAAAAAAGCGACGTCGTCGGCGTCGGCGGGCGCCAGCTCGGCGGGCAGATGGCGGCGCACGCAAGCCTCCCGGCTGCGCAGGAACGGGTTCGTGCCACGCTCGATCGCGATCGAGCTGGGAACCGTCTCGTGGTCGGCGTCGCGCAGGCGCAACGCTTCGGCCAATCGCTGCCCGACTTCGGCGGACTCGGGATCGGCCGCCGCGGCGAAGCGCAGGTTGGAGACCGTGTACTCGTGCGCGCAGTAGACGAGCGTGTCCGGCGGCAGCGCGGCCAGCCGGTCGAGCGAATCGAGCATCTGCGCGGGCGTGCCCTCGAACAGCCGGCCGCAGCCGGCGGCGAACAGCGTGTCGCCGCAGAACAACAGCGGGCGGGCATCGCCGCCGTAGCCGTCGCCCGCGTAGGCGATGTGCCCGCGCGTGTGGCCGGGGACTTCGATGACGCGCAGCGACATCGGCAATCCCGCGACATCGATCCGGTCTGCGTCGAGCAGCGGCTCGTCGACGCCGTCGATGTCCTCGCCGGCCGGGCCGTAGACGGTCGGGTTCGCCCACTTCCTCAGCGCCTCGACGCCGCCGACGTGGTCGGCATGGTGATGGGTCAGTAGAATGGCGGACAACGAGAGACGTTGCTGCTCGAGTCGTTGGATCACCGGTCCGGCATCGCCCGGATCGACGACGACCGCACGCGCTCCGTCGGGCGACCGGATCAGCCAGATGTAGTTGTCGCTGAAGGCCCGGATCGGTTCGATCAACGCGTGGGCCGTCGCCCGGTAGCGCCAAGCGCCGCCGGGGGCATTCGAGGGATCGGGGGGCTGGAGCGTATGCACGAAAGGATTATAAAGGGCGATCGGCCGCCGCCTTCGTTCGATGGCTTCGATTCGGTGCCGGGCCGCTATCTGCTGGCCTGGGAGAAAAACCGGTTCGACGCGCTGGTCGGGGACGTCTTCGGCTACTACGCGGTGCAACTCGGGCTGCCCGGGCTCGACACGCTGCGGGCCAACCGGATGCCGACGCGGATCCTGGCGACGATCGGTCGGGCCGTCCCGGCCGACCCGGCCGGCGAAACCGACGCGGCGGCGCGGGATCCGGGCTGCGCCGAGGTGGCCGCCGACGCGCCGGCGGACGTGCCGGCGGACCCGCCGGAGCCGCAGCCGGAGCCGGGCTTCACGCATCGGGTGGTCGTCGAGCGCTTCGAGCACCTGCCGTTCGCCGAGCAGTCCGTCGACCTGGTCGTGATGCCGCACGTGCTCGAGTTCGCCAGCGATCCGCACCAGGTGCTGCGCGAGGTCGATCGCGTGCTGCGGCCCGAGGGGCGCGTGCTGCTGTCGGGCATCAATCCGATCAGCCTGTGGGGCGCCCGCCATTTGGTGCCTCGGATCGGCCGGCCGGTGTTGCCGCCGGGCGCCCGCCTGATCGGGCTGCCGCGGCTGCGCGACTGGTTCAAGCTGCTCAGCTTCGACGTCGATCAGCATCACTACGGCTGCTACCGCCCGCCCTGCCAGTCGCAGGCCTGGCTCGATCGGCTGAACGTCGTCGAGCGCGCCGGCGATCGCTGGTGGCCGATCTGCGGCGCCGTCTATTGCGTGGCGGCGGTCAAGCGGATCCAGGCGATCCGCCTGATCGCGCCGGTCTGGCGCAGGAAGGAGCCGGTCCGGCGCCGGGTCGCGGTGGCCGCCTCGTCGACCCGCCAGCGGCAGACGGTCGACTAGGCGGGCGGTCGGCCAGGGCAGGCGGCTGCGGGCCGCCCGCCTGCTGCCGACCGCCGCCGCGGGATCAGCCCCCGCGCGGGCCGTACATGTAGTCGCGCGTCATCGGCAGCGGGCTGAGCGCGCCGGACGGCTGCTGGTCGGGCTTGAACGCCAGCAACTGGTACAGGTTGACCCAGCCCTGCTGGAACGCGTGCGAGCAGCCGGCCAGGTACACGCGCCAGATGCGTGCCCGGCGGTCGCCGGCCAGCTCGATCAGGTGCGGCAGGTTCGCTTCGAACGTGCCGGACCAGGCCTTGAGCGTCAGCGCGTAGTGGCGGCGCAGCGATTCGACGTCGGCCAGCTCGAGACCGGCCGCCGACAGCTCCTGGATCGCCAGCGCCACGTGCGGCAACTCGCCGTCCGGGAACACGTAGCGCTCGATGAAGTCGCCGGCGCCGAGCCCGACCGAATGATTGTCGGGATCGCTGGCCGTGATGCCGTGGTTCAAGGCGATGCCGCCGGGCCTGAGCAGCCGGTGGATGACGTTGAAATACGCGCGCAGGTTCTTCAGGCCGACGTGCTCGAACATGCCGATCGACGAGATCTTGTCGAACGCGCCGTCGCCGGGGATGTCGCGATAGTCCTGCACCCTGATCTCGATCCGGTCCGACAGGCCGGCCGCCTTGACGCGCTCGGTCGCCAGCGCGAACTGGTTCTCCGACAGCGTGACGCCGATCGCCCGCACGCCGTAGTGGCGCGCCGCATGGATGGCCATCGCCCCCCAGCCGCAGCCGATGTCGAGCAGCGTCTCGCCGGGCTGGAGCATCAGCTTGCGGCAGACGTGGTCGAGCTTGTTGAACTGCGCCCGCTCGAGCGTGTCCTGCGGGTCGCGGTAGTACGCGCACGAATAGACCATCGCCGGGTCGAGCCAGACCTGGTAGAACTCGTTCGATACGTCGTAGTGGTATTCGACCGCCTTCTTGTCGCTCTTGCGCGAATGGCGGGTCAGCCAGCTCGGCAGCCTGCCCAGCGGCTGGCTATCGTCGTTCTGCCGCGACAACTGCTCGGCCACCGCGATGACGGTGTCGATCGGACCGTCGATGTCGATCTCGCCCTCGACGAAGGCTTCGCCGAGCGAGGCGAGCGTCGGTTTCATCAGGTGGCGCGCCGCGGTCGTGCCGTTGAGCCGAATCCGGACCTTCGGGTCGTCGCCCAGCGCCACGCCCGAGCCGTCCCATAGGGAAACCTCGAGCGGCAGCGGCCTTCGCTCGCGCACGTTTTCGAGGTAACGAAGCACCTGTTTCTCGAGCATGGTCGACTCCCTCAGATTCAAAACGATCGATGCACAGTTAAAATCCGGCGCCCCATCTCTTCGCGAAATCCCGATGACCGTTCCCCACGTGGAGATCTACACCGACGGCGCTTGCAAAGGCAATCCCGGCCCCGGCGGCTGGGGGGCCTTCCTCGTGTCCGGGCCGCACCAGAAGGAGCTGTTCGGCGGCGAGGCGCGGACGACCAACAACCGCATGGAGCTGCTGGCCGTGATCAAGGCGCTCGAAGCGCTCAAGCAGCCGAGCGAGGTGGTCGTGCACACCGATTCGCAGTACGTGCAGAAGGGCGTGTCCGAATGGATGCGCGGCTGGAAGGCTCGAGGGTGGAAGACCGCGGACAAGAAACCGGTCAAGAACGTCGATCTGTGGCAGCGGCTCGACGCGCTGGTGGGCGGGCACGCGATCCGTTGGCAGTGGGTCAAGGGCCATGCCGGCAACCCGGGCAACGAGCGTGCCGACGCGCTGGCCAACCGGGGCGTGCCCGGCCGCTGACGCCGCGCGGCGCGCGCACGCGGCACCCCGGCCGGTCGCGCCAAGCATCGGCCCTTGAACGAGGATCGGTTTTGTCTGTAAGGACATGACACGATGTTAGCAGCGCCCGTCGGGGCGCGCCGCCGGTTGGATCAATCGCGCGTGCCGTCGACGCCGCGGCCGGGGCGGGCGGGTCGACGCGATCGCCGTCGCGCGGGCCCGGCGCGTACAATGAGCCCGCCGATCCGACCGACTCCGACCGCCATGCGCCAGATCATTCTCGATACCGAAACCACCGGTTTGTCCGTCGACGACGGCCACCGCATCATCGAGATCGGCTGCCTGGAGGTCGTCGACCGCCGCTCGACGAGCAGGCACCTGCACCTGTACGTCAACCCCGAGCGCAAGGTCGACGAAGGCGCGCTGGCGGTGCACGGCATCAGCGACGACCAACTCGTCGACAAGCCGAAGTTCGCCGAGATCGCGCGGCAGTTCATCGACTTCGTCCGGGGTGCCGAGATCCTGATCCACAACGCGGCGTTCGATGTCGGTTTTCTCGACGCCGAGCTCGGACGCGCCGGCCTCGGGCGATTCGCCGATCACGTCGCCGGCATCGTCGATACGCTGGCGATGGCCCGCGAGCTGCACCCGGGCAAGCGCAACTCGCTCGATTCGTTGTGCGACCGGTACGGGATCTCGAACGCGCACCGCAAGCTGCACGGGGCGCTGCTGGATGCCGAACTGCTGGCCGAGGTCTACCTGGCGATGACTCGCGGCCAGGACAGCCTGGCGATCGTCGACGGCGTCGACGCGGGCGGCGATTCGTCGTCCGGCGACGACGGGCCGTGGCCGCCGTCCGGGCTTCGCGTGCTGGCGGCCGGCGAGGCGGCGCTGGCCGCTCACGAGGCGACGCTGGCGGCGATCGCCAAGGAGGCGCGCAAGCCGGCGGTCTGGCTCGACGCGGGTTGAGAATCCGTGAGCGCGTCGCCGCGCGGCAGCCGCCGGGCCGCGGCTGCACCGCGCCGGTTGCCGGAGCCGCGCCCGTTGCCGAGGCCGAGTCTGGTGCCGAGGCCGAGCCTGTTGCCGGGGCCGAGCCTGTTGCCGAGGCCGTGCCGGCGTCAGCGGCACCGCGCCGGGTTCGGGCGACCGGGCGGCGTCACCGCAGCCCGGTCAGCCGCTCGATGCCGTAGCCGCCGCCCGGAGCGGCCGTGACCGCGCGGGCGCGGCTCTGGGCGTCGAGCGCGCCGGTCGTCGGGGCCGGGCAGCCGCCGTCGTCGAGCCAGCGCAGCGCCGCGGCCAGCTTCGGCTCGCTCGGGTCGCCGATCGGTTTGCTCCAGTCCTCGCCGGCCGCGCAGTCGGGCGCCAGGCCCGAGAAGTAATCGGTCAGGCCCTCGCCGTTCGAGAGCCTGAACGATACGATGTTGTAGACCTTGCCGTTGTGTTCCGGCGGCGTGAAGCCGACCGGCTTGCCGCAGGTCGTCTCGCCGACCGACCAGGCGTCGCGCCGCGGCCGCCGCGCGGCGCGCAGCGATTCGGACGCCAACAGGACGGGCGGGAGCCGCGGATCTTGCCGGCCGACGCGTCGTAGGCGAACTGCAAGCTCTGGTCCGAGCCGCCGTGGCGGTCGTTGAACTGCAGCCGGATCGCGACCTGGCCGGCGCTGTCGGCCGGCGCCAGCGACGAGGCCAGCGCGCTGGCGACGGCCAGGCGCCCGCCACCGTTCTCGCGCAGGTCGACGACCAGGTCGGCGACTCCCTGATCGAGCAGCTCCTGCAGCGCGGCCTGCCATTCGAGCTGGGCCGGCGCCGTGAACGACATGAAGCTCAGGTAGCCGACGCGGCCGGACGGCGCATCGATGACGCGGTGGTCGAGCACGCTGCGGACCGCGTAGCGGGTCTTGGTCAGCGGCAGCTCGAACGTCGACGCGCCCCGCTGGACGGTCAGCGTGGTGCCCAGCCCTTCCTGCGCCGGGCCCAGCGCGGCGTCGATGCCGCCGCCGGCCTGCAGCGTCGCGATCGTCTGTCCGCCGATCGCCAGGATCTGGTCGCCGCGCCGCAGGTCGGCTGCGCCGGCGTTGCTGGCCGGCTGCACGTAGCGGATCCACATCGCATTGCCGCTGACCGAGTAGCCGAACCCGTAGCCGACGGCCTCGCCCTCGTCGTAGAACGCGTGATACACCTGCGCCGAGTCGATGTAGCTGAACCAGTCCTGCTCGACCCGCGCCGCGTCGAGCAGCGCCTGGTCGCTGGCATAGGCGGCCGGATCGACCGCGGGCATCTGCCGGTACCACAGGTACCAGTCCTTCATGTAGTCGTACAGATAGGCGGCGTCGGTCGTGCCGGCGGGCACCGCGTCGGCGTCCCGGCCGTCGCCTGCGGACCCGCCGCCGCCGCAGCCGGCCAGCGACAGAGCGAGCAGCAGCGCCGCCGCGGCGCGCGAAGTCGTCGTCGGATTCATCCCGGCAGTGTAAGCGGGGATCGATCCCGGCAGGCGGCGGCGCGCGGCCGTGTCGTGCGGGCGGGCTGTTCGGGCGCGCCAATGGCGCAGCGGCGGTTTCGTTCGCGGATCGGGCCGCCAGCGGCGACGCAGTGGACTAGAATGCCGCTTGAACGAAAAACGAACCTTGGTATATATGAAAGATACGCGCCACCCCCGTGCGCTGCGCGACCGCAAGGCGCATCTGTCGCCGGATGCCGAGCGGCTGGTCGGCGCGGCGCTGGGCTTGTCCAACTCGGGCAGCCGGGTCGAAGACCGCTTCTGGGAGCGCGTGCTGGCCCAGCGCCTCGAGAAGATGCTCGACTCGAATCATCAACAGGCGCTGCACGACGCGCTCGACCGGCTGCAGCAGACCGATGACGAGGCTTATGGCGCGCTGATCGAGGCGGTCGAGGACTGCGCCGAGATGCTGCAGCTCGAGGACGAGCGCGGCGACAAGTGGGACTGCCTGCTGTTGTCGGCGCCGCTGGTCGTGTGGACCCGCTTCCGGATTCCGTCCGGGCCGCTGCCGGCCGACGCGGCGCGCGCGCTGGCCACGCAGTGGCGGGCGCACGTGCTGGCGCAGGGCGCCCGCCACGTGATGCTGCCGTACCTGTACAGCGTCGATCAGTTGCCGCGCGAGTTCGGCGAGCTTCGCCGGCTGTCGCGGCGACTGGCCGCCGCCGCCATCGGCGGTACGGTGCCGAAGATCGACTTCAGGTCCTTGCCCGAGACCGCCGAGATGTTCGCCGACAGCCGTTTCCTGCTCAGCATCGTCGCCGTGCCCGCCGGGCAGCCGATGTTCCGCTGGCAGGAAGTCGACGCCAAGGATCATGCGAGCCGCGTCGCCTGTCTCGAGCAATGGGTGGCTCAGGGCCGGCCGACGCTCGAACCGCTGCTGCCCGGCTGCGGATTCGAATGCCTGCTGCCGGACGCCTACCACCTGAACCTGCGCGAAGCCGACCGCCGCACGCGGCCGTACGCGGTGCAGGCGGCCGTGCATTTCCTGACGCACGCGCTCAAGCTCGAAGCGTCGGAGCTCGAAGCCTCGATCGCGCCGTTCGGCACCGAACGCATCGACGAGTACCGGATCGGCCTGAGCGCCGGCGATCCGGAAGTCGTCGCGCAAGGGGTCGTCTGGCCGCTGCTCGGGTCCGAGACCGAGGCCGACGAGCCGCCGCCGCTCGAGCGGATCAAGGAAGTGCTGCGCGAGGCCGGCGTCAACGAGATCCACGTCTGGGCCGAGCTGAACGAGCCCGAGTTCTGCGAGGACTGCGGCACGCCGCTGTTTCCGAACGCGCGCGGTGATACCGTGCATGCCGAGATGCCCGAGGACCTCGAGCCCGACATCACGCATTTCCACTGATCGCCGCTTCGGGCCGTGATAAGGCCCGTCCGGCGATGCACCGATACCGCTCCGTCTCGACCGGCCGGCGCACCGGATCGGTGGTCGCGCGCGTCGGTGCGCGGACGCGGTGCCGTGGTTTTTCCGCCGATTCCGCCGGCGCCAAGCGTGCGCCGCGCCCGCTTGAGGGCCGAAATCGGGCCGCGCTGGTGCGTCGGCGTTCGTCTCGCGCGGCCGCCATCGTTTGGTGCGTCGTCGCCCGCCGGCGTGCGTCGTCCGCGCACCACGGCGGTGATTCCGTCCTGGCATGAGGATTGCTCCAACGAGGTGCGGATCACATACGCACCTAACCCCCACATCGAGGAATCCCATGAAGAGACGTGACCTGATCAAGCTGTCCGGCGCTGCCGCGGCAACGGGTCTGCTGTCGCCCGCGGCATTCGCGCAAGGCAAGGAGCCTATCAAGGTCGGCATCCTGCATTCGCTGTCCGGCACGATGGCCATCTCCGAGACGTCGCTGAAGGACGTCGCGTTGATGACGATCGACGAGATCAACGCCGCCGGCGGCGTGCTCGGCCGCAAGCTCGAGCCGGTGGTCGTCGACCCGGCCTCGAACTGGCCGTTGTTCGCCGAGAAGGCGCGCGGGCTGTTGACGCAGGACAAGGTCGCCGTCACCTTCGGTTGCTGGACCTCGGTGTCGCGCAAGTCGGTGCTGCCGGTCTACAAGGAGCTGAACGGCCTGCTGTTCTACCCGGTGCAGTACGAGGGCGAGGAGCTCGAGAAGAACGTCTTCTACACCGGCGCCGCGCCGAACCAGCAGGCGATTCCGGCGGTCGAGTACCTGATGAGCAAGGAAGGCGGCGCCGCCAAGCGTTGGGTGCTGCTGGGCACCGACTACGTCTATCCGCGCACGACCAACAAGATCCTGCGCGCGTTCCTGAAGTCCAAGGGCGTCGCCGAGAAGGACATCGACGAGGTCTATACCCCGTTCGGCCACAGCGATTACCAGACGATCGTCGCCAACATCAAGAAGTTCGCGCAGGGCGGCAAGACCGCGGTCGTCTCGACGATCAACGGCGATTCGAACGTGCCGTTCTATAAGGAGCTGGGTAATGCCGGCCTGAAGGCCAAGGACGTGCCGGTGGTGGCGTTCTCGGTCGGCGAGGAAGAGTTGCGCGGCATCGACGCCAAGCCGCTGGTCGGGCACCTGGCGGCCTGGAACTACTTCCAGTCGCTGAAGAATCCGGTCAACGAAGAGTTCGTCAAGAAGTGGAAGGCCTATGCCAAGGCCAAGAACCTGCCGAACGCCGGCACCGTCGTCACCAACGATCCGATGGAAGCCACTTATATCGGCATCCACATGTGGAAGCAGGCGGTCGAGCAGGCCAAGACCACCGAGGTCGACAAGGTGATCGAGGCGGTCGGCGGCCAGAGCTTCAAGGCGCCCGACGGCTTCACGATCGAGATGGACAAGACCAACCACCATCTGCACAAGCCGGTGTTCATCGGCGAGATCCGCGCGGACGGCCAGTTCAACGTCGTCTGGAAGACCAAGGGACCGGTGCGCGCCCAGCCGTGGAGCCCGTTCATCGAGGGCAACGCCGGCAAGCCCGACAAGCCGGCCTGATCGCCGCCTCGCTTTCCTGCGCCCCTCTGATCGATCCATAGGTCGGCTTGCTGGTCGACCTGGCGGTCGGATCACTGGTTGGCTCATCGGTCGGCTCACGGGCCGACCCGCTCCGCCGCGCGCGTGCCGCGCGGTCTCGATGGAACCCGCTGGATGTCGTTTCGCCGTTCATCTTCCCGAGCCGCGTGCGCTCGCGCGCCGGCCTCTTCCGATCGATTCCGCTCATGGCGGTGGCTGTCGCGTCTTTGCGGCGCCGCGCTGCTGATCATGGCGACCACCGCGCACGCGCTGACGCAGGCCGACCTCGCGCCGCTGGCCGGCGATGACTTCGACGCCAAGGGCGAGGCGATCGCCACGATCGTCAAGGCGCCGGCGGCCGAGGCGCGGCGCCTGCTCGAAGCGCTCGCCGACGATAGCGTGCTCTCGGCCGGCCAGCGCGGGCTCGTCATCAAGACGGACGGCGGCTACGTCGATGCGATCACCGGCGCGAAGGTCGAGGTCGATGACGCGGCGCTGGAGGACCTGGGCTTCAACAACAGCCTGCGGGCGATGATCGCCGGCGCGCTGAGCGGGCTACAGCTCGGCTCGACCGACATCGCGGTGCGGCGCGCCGCGATCGATACGCTGCTCGAGAACCCCGGGAACGCCTCGCTGGAGGTGCTGGACCAGGCGATCGCCAGGGAGCGCGACGCGGTGCTGAAGGTCAAGCTGCAGCGCGTCTGGGCGATGCAGATGCTCGATGGCGAGGGCAGCGTCGACGATCGCGTCAAGGCGCTCGGTTTCCTGGCCGGCGACAACGGCGCGCAGGCGCTGCAACGGTTCGGCGCCGTGCTCGAGCGCGGCGACGACGGCCGCTGGAAGGAGCCGGAAGCCAGGGTCCGCCTGGCCGCCGAGCGCGCGCTGGCCGAGTCGCGCTCGCGCCAGACGAAGATCGACCTGCTCGGCAACCTGTTCGCCGGCCTGTCGCTGGGCAGCGTGCTGCTGCTGGCCGCGCTGGGCCTGGCGATCACTTATGGACTGATCGGCGTCATCAACATGGCGCACGGCGAGTTCCTGATGATCGGCGCTTATGCGACCTACGCGGTGCAGTCGCTGTTTCGCCGCTCGCTGCCCGACGCGATGGACTGGTACCTGGTGGCCTCGCTGCCGGTGGCCTTCCTCGCCGCCGCGTTGGTCGGATTCGTCATCGAAAGGCTGGTGCTGCGCCACTTGTACGGCCGGCCGCTGGAGACGCTGCTGGCGACCTTCGGCCTGAGCCTGCTGCTGATGCAGGGCGTGCGGATGCTGTTCGGCGCGCAGAACGTCGAGGTCGCCAACCCGAGCTGGATGAGCGGCGGCTGGGAGCCGATGCCGGGGCTGATCCTGCCGTACAACCGCATCGTCATCCTGCTGTTCGCGCTGGCCGTCGTGGCGATCGCCTGGGCGGTGCTGAACCGGACGCGGCTCGGCCTGTTCGTGCGCGCGGTCACGCAGAACCGCTCGATGGCGGCCTGCGTCGGCGTGCGCACCTGGAAGGTCGACAGCTACGCGTTCGCGTTCGGCGCCGGCATCGCCGGCCTGGGCGGCTGCGCGCTGTCGCAGATCGGCAACGTCGGGCCAGACCTCGGCCAGGGCTACATCATCGATTCGTTCATGGCCGTCGTGCTCGGCGGCGTCGGCCAGTTGACCGGCACGATCGTCGGCGCCTTCGGGCTCGGCATCCTGAACAAGTTCATCGAGCCGTCGATCGGCGCGGTGCTGGCCAAGATCCTGGTGCTGGTGCTGATCGTCATGTTCATCCAGAAGCGTCCGCAGGGCCTGTTCGCCCTGAAGGGCCGCAGCGCGGAGGCCTGAAACCATGAGTAGTCCCGCCTTCGAGCTGCGGGTGCCGGCGCGCATGCCGGTGTTGTCGCCGGGCCGCTGGACCGGCCTGATCGTCGCCGTCATCGCGGTCTGCGCGCTGGTGCCCTTGTGCGCGCTATGGCTGCCGGCGGACAGTCCGTTCCACCTGTCCGCTTATGGGCTCACGCTGGTCGGCAAGATCATGTGCTACGCGCTGGTCGCGCTGGCGCTCGACCTGGTCTGGGGTTATTGCGGCATCCTCAGCCTGGGCCACGGCGTGTTCTTCGCGCTCGGCGGCTATGCGATGGGCATGTACCTGATGCGCTCGATCGGCCTGGAGGGCGCCTACCAGAGCCCGCTGCCGGACTTCATGGTGTTCCTGGACTGGAAGGAGCTGCCGTGGTTCTGGCGGGGCACCGACAGCTTCGCCTGGTGCCTGCTGCTGGCGATCGCGGTGCCGGGCCTGCTGGCCTGGGTGTTCGGCTTCTTCGCGTTCCGCTCGCGGATCAAGGGCGTCTACCTGTCGATCATCACGCAGGCGATGACCTACGCGGCGATGCTGCTGTTCTTTCGCAACGAGACCGGTTTCGGCGGCAACAACGGCTTCACCGATTTCAAGCGGATCCTCGGTTACCCGATCACCGCGCCCGAGACGCGCACCGTGCTGTTCCTGCTGACCTTCGTCGCGCTGGTCGGCGCCTACCTGCTGTGCCGCTGGATCGTCACGTCGCGCCTGGGCCGGATCGTCACCGCGATCCGCGACGCCGAGAGCCGCGTGATGTTCTCCGGCTACAACCCGCTCGGCTACAAGCTGTTCGTCTGGACCGTGTCGGCGATGCTGTGCGGGCTGGCCGGCGCGCTGTACGTGCCCCAGGTCGGCATCATCAACCCGAGCGAGATGTCGCCGACCAACTCGATCGAGATGGCGGTCTGGGTCGCCGTCGGCGGCCGCGGCACGCTGGTCGGCCCGATCATCGGCGCCTTCCTCGTCAACGGCGCCAAGACCGTGCTGACCGCCTGGTTCGCCGAATACTGGCTGTTCCTGCTCGGCGCGCTGTTCGTGCTGGTGACGCTGTACCTGCCGAACGGCGTGCTGGGCCTGTTCGCGCGCTTTCGCAAAGGAGCCGAACGATGAACGGCATCGCCAGACACGAGCCGATGATCGGCCTTCACGGCGCGGCGGCGCGGCTGCACGCGTCGCCGGCCGTTTTGTCGGCTGCTTCCTCGGCCACCTCGCCGGCCGCTTCATCGGATGATTCGGAACTGGTGCCCAGCGGCTCGGCCGGCATGGGCCATCTGGCCGGCGGCGGCGCGATCGACGTAAGCCATGGCCAGATCCTGTACCTGGATGGCGTGACCGTCCATTTCGATCGCTTCCGCGCGTTGAACGATCTGTCGCTGTCGATCGGCGACGGCGAACTGCGCTGCGTGATCGGGCCGAACGGCGCCGGCAAGACGACGATGATGGACGTCATCACCGGCAAGACCAGCAACCGCAACGCCAAGGTCCAGGGCAAGGTCTTCCTCGGGCAGACGATCGATCTGCAGCGGCTCAGCGAGCCGAAGATCGCGCAGATCGGCATCGGCCGCAAGTTCCAGAAGCCGACGGTGTTCGAGCAGCACAGCGTCTGGGAGAACCTGGAGCTGGCGATGAAGGGCGACAAGCGCTGGCGCGCGACGCTGCGCGCGCGGCTGGTCGGCGAGGACAAGCGCCGCATCGAGCGGAACCTGCTGCTGACCCGGCTCGAGGCCGACGCTTACCGCGAGGCCGGCCTGCTGTCGCACGGCCAGAAGCAGCGCCTGGAGATCGGCATGCTGCTGATGCAGCAGCCGCGCCTGCTGCTGCTCGACGAGCCGGCCGCCGGCATGACCGACGAGGAGACGATGTACCTGGCCGAACTGCTGAACGGGCTGCGCGGCCAGTGCTCGATGATGGTCGTCGAGCACGACATGGAGTTCGTCGCGGCGCTGGCCGGCCAGACCGGCCGCGTCACCGTGCTGGCCGAGGGCAGCGTCCTGGCCGAAGGGACGCTCGACGCGGTCAAGCGCGACGAGCGCGTCATCGAATCGTACCTGGGGCGCTGAGCGCCGCCGCCCGATGCTCGAAGTCGAGAAACTGAACCAGTACTACAGCGGCAGCCACATCCTGCGCGACGTCAGCTTCGTCGCGCCGACCGGCAAGCTGACGACATTGCTCGGGCGCAACGGCGTCGGCAAGACCACGCTGCTGCGCTGCCTGATGGGCGTGGTGCCGGTGCGCAGCGGCAGCGTGAGCTGGAACGGCCAGCCGCTGGACAAGCTGCCGCCGTACGAGCGCGTCGGTCGCGGGCTCGGCTACGTGCCGCAGGGCCGCGAGATCTTCCCGCGGCTGACGGTCGAGGAGAATCTGCTGATCGGCGCGGCCGGCAAGCCGGCGCCCAAGGGCGTGCCGCCGCACATCTACCAGTTGTTCCCGGTGCTCCAGGACATGAAGCAGCGCCGCGGCGGCGACCTGTCCGGCGGCCAGCAGCAGCAACTGGCGATCGGCCGCGCGCTGATGAGCGAGCCCAAGCTGCTGATCCTCGACGAGCCGACCGAGGGGATCCAGCCGAACATCATCCAGGACATCGGCCGCACGCTGCGCCGGCTCGTCGACGAGTTCGGCATGACGGTGCTGCTGGTCGAGCAGTATTACGACTTCGCCCAGGCGATCGCCGACCATTACGCGGTGATCACGCGCGGCGAGATCGTCGCCAGCGGCGACGGCCGCGACATGGACGCGCGCAACGTGCGCGAGATGATCTCGGTATGAGGGCGATGAACGATGCGCCCGCCGTCGGCGGCGAGCCGGCCGCGGATCCGGCCGGCTGGCACGCCGAGCTGGCGCTCGGCTATCGCCGCGACGCCGACCGCACGGTGCTCGCGCATCGCCGGCATCGCGGCCCGCTGCGCGTGCAGAAGGCGCTGTATCCGGAAGGGCAGGCGATCTGCCATACGGTGATCCTGCATCCGCCGGCCGGCATCGCCGGCGGCGACCGGCTCGACGTCGATGTCGAGGTCGGCGACGGCGCGCACGCGGTGCTGTGCACGCCGGGCGCGACCAAGTGGTACAAGGCGCACGGGCGAAGCGCCGGCCAGCGCGTCCGGATCCGGCTCGACGGCATGGCCCGGCTCGACTGGCTGCCGCAGGAGAACATCCTGTTCGACGGTTCGCGGCCTAGGATGCGTTTCGAGCTCGACGCGGCGGCCGGCGCGCGCGCGATCGGCTGGGAGGTCTGCGTGCTGGGCCGGCACTGGTCGGGCGAACGCTGGCGCAGCGGCGATCTAAGGATGAACAGCCGCATCCTGCGCGACGGCCGGCCGTTGTGGATCGAGCAGGCCGCGCTACCGGCCGATTCGCCGCTGCGCGACTCGCCATTGGGGCTGGCCGGGCTCGAGGTGTTCGGCACGCTATGGGCGGTCGGCGACCGGCTCGACGCGGCGTTGGCCGAGGCCTGCGCGGAAGGGCTGCCGTTCGACGACGCGCTGCGCGCCGGGATTAGCTGGCTGCCCGACGGCGGTCGCTCGCCGCGCGAGGGCGGGGCCTTGCTGATGCGGGTGCTGGGCCGGCAGATCGAGCCGGTGCGCGAGTTGCTGGTCGCGATGTGGACGCGGCTTCGCGAGCCGGTACTAAGTGTGCCGGCCCGGCCGCTACGTTTGTGGGCGACCTGATCGCGGCCGCCGAGCGGCCCGGCGATCGGGTCCGGGCGATCATTGATGGCGATCTCGGCGACCAGACGGTCGCCGCTGGACGAGCAAGGAACGACGACGATGGAACTGACGCCACGCGAGAAGGACAAACTGCTGATCTTCACGGCCGCGCTGCTGGCCGAGAGGCGGCGCGCCCGGGGACTGAAGCTCAACTACCCGGAGGCCGTCGCGCTGATCACCGCCGCGATCATGGAGGGCGCGCGCGACGGCCGGTCGGTCGCCGAGCTGATGCACCACGGCACGACGCTGCTGAGCCGCGCCGACGTGATGGAGGGCGTCGCCGAGATGATCCCCGACATCCAGGTCGAGGCGACCTTTCCGGACGGGACCAAGCTGGTCACCGTCCACCATCCGATTCCCTGACAGGAGCGCGAACGATGATTCCAGGTGAACTGCTGGCCGAGGACGGCGACATCGAGCTGAACGTCGGCCGCCCGACCGTGCGGGTGACGGTGGCCAATGGCGGCGATCGGCCGGTGCAGGTTGGCTCGCACTACCACTTCCACGAGGTCAACGACGCGCTGAGCTTCGATCGCGAGTTGGCGCGCGGTTATCGCTTGAACATCGCCGCCGGCACCGCGGTGCGCTTCGAGCCCGGCCAGCAGCGCACGGTCGAGCTGATGGCGCTGGGCGGTGATCGCCTGGTCTACGGATTCCAGGGCCGGGTCATGGGCGGGCTCGATCCGGCCGACCAACCCTGACTAGCGGCGGAGCACGAGCATGGCAAGGATTTCGCGCAAGGCCTATACCGAGATGTTCGGCCCGACCTTCGCCGGCGGCGTCGGCGACCGGCTGCGGCTGGCCGACACCGGCTTGATCATCGAGGTCGAGGACGACCTGACGCTGCGCGCCGGCTCGCACGGCGAGGAGGTCAAGTTCGGCGGCGGCAAGGTGATCCGCGACGGCATGGGCCAGAGCCAGCGGTTGAGCGCCGACTGCGTCGACACCGTCATCACCAACGCGCTGATCGTCGACGCGGTGACCGGCATCATCAAGGCCGACATCGGCATCCAGGGTGGCCGGATCAGCGGCATTGGCAAGGCCGGCAACCCGGACATCCAGCCCGGCGTCGACATCGTCGTCGGACCGGGCACCGAGGTGATCGCCGGCGAGGGGATGATCGTCACCGCCGGCGGCCTGGACACGCACATCCACTTCATCTGCCCGCAGCAGATCGAAGAGGCGCTGGCCAGCGGCATCACGACGATGATCGGCGGCGGCACCGGGCCGGCCACCGGCACGTTCGCGACGACCTGCACGCCCGGGCCGTGGCACATCCATTCGATGCTGGCGGCGGCCGACGCGTTTCCGATGAACCTCGGCTTTCTCGGCAAGGGCAACGCTTCCCGGCCCGAGCCGCTGCGCGAGCAGATCGCCGCCGGCGCGATCGGGCTGAAGCTGCACGAGGACTGGGGCACGACGCCGGCGGCGATCGACAACTGCCTGGCCGTCGCCGACGACACCGACACGCAGGTGTCGATCCACACCGACACGCTGAACGAGGCCGGCTTCGTCGAGTCGACGGTGCGCGCGATCGCCGGCCGCTCGATCCTGTCGTTCCATACCGAGGGCGCCGGCGGTGGCCACGCGCCCGACATCATCAAGGTGTCGGGCCTGCCGAACGTGCTGCCGGCGTCGACCAATCCGACGATGCCGTACACGGTCAACACCGTCGACGAGCACCTGGACATGCTGATGGTCTGCCATCACCTGGATCCGGCGATCGCCGAGGACATCGCCTTCGCCGAGAGCCGGATCCGGCGCGAGACGATCGCCGCCGAGGACATCCTGCACGACCTGGGCGCGCTGTCGATCATGAGCTCGGACAGCCAGGCGATGGGCCGCGTCGGCGAGGTCATCCTGCGCACCTGGCAGACCGCGCACAAGATGAAGGCGCAGCGCGGCAGCCTGGCCGGCGACGGGCCGCGCGCCGACAACGCGCGGGTCAGGCGCTACATCGCCAAGTACACGATCAACCCGGCGATCGCGCACGGCATCGGCCACCTGGTCGGCTCGATCGAGGTCGGCAAGCTGGCCGACCTGGTGCTGTGGCGGCCGGCGTTCTTCGGCGTCAAGCCCAGCCTGATCGTCAAGGGCGGGATGATCGCGGCGGCGGTGATGGGCGACCCGAACGCGTCGATCCCGACGCCGCAGCCGGTCCATTACCGGCCGATGTTCGGCAGCTTCGGCGGCGCGCTGCGCACCTCGGTGACCTTCGTATCGGCGGCCGCGCTCGGCAACCCGGCGCTGGCCGAGCTGGGCCTGCGCAAGCCGCTGCACGCGGTCGCCGACTGCCGGCGGGTCGGCAAGGCCGACATGCTGCACAACACCTGGCAGCCGCGGATCGACGTCGACCCCGAGACCTACGAGGTGCGCGCCGACGGCGAGCTGCTGGTCTGCGAGCCGGCCAGCGTGCTGCCGATGGCGCAGCGCTACTTCCTGTTCTGATGCTGCGGATCGACAAGCTGCTGGCGTCCGGCCACCGGCTGGCCGGCGCGTGGCGCGAGCGCGCGGTGCCGCTGGTGTTGCCATACGGCGATCGCTGCCGCAGCCGGCTGCTGACGCGGCTGGCCGACGGCACCGAGGCCGGGCTGTTCCTGCCGCGCGGCGTCGTGCTGCGGACCGGGACGATGCTGGTCGCCGAGGACGGCCGGCTGGTCCGCGTCGAGGCCGCCGCGCAGCCGGTGCTGCGGGTCACGTCGCCGGATCCGCTGCTGCTGATGCGAGCCGCGTACCACCTGGGCAACCGCCACACGCCGGTGCAGATCTCGCTGAGGGCGCTGCGGATCGAGCGCGATCCGGTGCTGGCCGACATGCTGCGCCGGCTCGGGCTGCGCGTCGAAGAAATCGACGCGGCGTTCGAACCCGAGGCCGGCGCTTATGGCGGCGGTCATCGGCACGGCCACGACGAGAGCTTCGAAGAGGACTACGCGCTCGCGCAGGCCGCGTTCGCGCATCACCATGGCGGCGGTGATCGGGCCTCGCCCGAGCCGGATGCGCCGCCGGCCGATCCGGTGCTGTCGGAGCGGGCGCCCTCAGGGCATGCGCCGTCAAAGCAGACGTTGTCAGGGCAGGCGTCGTCAGGGCAGGCGTCGTCAGGGCAGGCGTCGTCAGAGCAGGCGTCGTCAGAGCAGGCGCCGTGGCCGGAAGCCGGGACGTGACTGCCGGTGTCGACGCCATGGCCGCGGCCACGCGCCTGAGCGCGGACGCCGCCGCATCGAGCGCGACCATCGCCGCCGACGCCGGCAATGGCTTCGGCGATCTGCGCGCGCTGGCCGCGCTGATGCACCTGGCGTCGCCGGCGCTGCCGATCGGCGGCTTCAGCTATTCGCAGGGGCTCGAGGCCGCGATCGATCGCGGCCTGGTGCACGACGAGGCCAGCGCCGGCGCCTGGATCGGCGACGCGCTGGCGCTGACGCTGGCGCAGGCCGAGGCGCCGCTGTGGCTGCTGCAATTCGATCACTGGCAGCGCGACGACCTGGCGGCCTTGAGCCGCTGGAACGACTGGTTCCTCGCGTCGCGCGAGTCGCGCGAGCTGCGGCTCGAGACCGAGCAGATGGGATGGTCGCTCGCGCAGTTGATCGGCCGGCTGGGCTGGGGCGGCGAGCGGCGCGCACGGGCGCTGGCGGATCTCGGCACGGTCGCGCTGCCGACCGCTTATGCCGGGGCCGCGCAGGCGCTGGGCCTGGCGCGCGCGGCCGGGCTGACGGCCTACCTGTTCGGCTGGGCCGAGAACCAGGTGGCGGCGGCGCTCAAGGCGGTGCCGCTGGGCCAACTGGCCGGTCAACGGATCCTGTCGGCGATGCACGGCCGGATCCCGCTGGTCGTGGCCGAGGCGGCCGAGCGCGCCGCGGCGACGCCGCCGCGGCTGTCGACGCTGGCCACGCAGTTCGGCATCCTGTCGGCACGGCACGAAACCCAGTATTCGCGGTTGTTCCGGTCGTGAGCCAGCGGGCGCGGCCGGGCACCGCATGTCATGGAAGCGCGGGCGGCGCGAACGCCCCGCGCTCGCAACGATCGCGGCACGGAGGCCCCCGATGAATCGCAGCAATCCCCGCACGAAGAAAACGCCTCCGCTCCGGGTCGGCGTCGGCGGCCCGGTCGGCTCGGGCAAGACGACGCTGCTCGAGAAGGTCTGCAAGCAGATGAGCGAGCGCTACGACATCGTCGCGATCACCAACGACATCTACACGAAGGAAGACCAGCGGCTGCTGACGATCTCGGGCGCGCTGCCGGCCGAGCGGATCATGGGCGTCGAGACCGGCGGCTGCCCGCACACGGCGATCCGCGAGGACGCGTCGATCAACCTCGAGGCGGTCGACCGGATGCTCGAACGTTTTCCGGACGCCGACCTGGTGTTCATCGAATCGGGCGGCGACAACCTGGCCGCCACGTTCAGCCCCGAGCTGTCGGACCTGACGATCTACGTGATCGACGTCGCCGGCGGCGAGAAGGTGCCGCGCAAGGGCGGTCCGGGCATTACCAAGTCCGACCTGCTGGTCATCAACAAGATCGACCTCGCGCCGTACGTCGGCGCCTCGCTCGAGGTGATGGAGGCCGACGCCCGACGGATGCGCGGCGGCCTTGGCGGCGCCGGGGGAGAGAAGCCGTTCCTGATGTGCAACCTGAACTCGCCGGACAGCGTCGGTAGAATCGTGGCGTTCATCGAGAGGCAGGGCATGCTGGCGGGCGGCTGAACGCCCTCCGCGCCTGCCCGCCTTTCGCTGACGGACAAGAGCGGCCGTCCACGAGTGCCGCCAACGAACAGGAGGGGACGGATGAAGATCGACGCCAAGGCGCTGGACGCGCTGCTCGAGAAAATGGTGCCGGGCCTGCCCGGCGTGGCGGCCTGCGTCACGCTGGATGACCAGATCGTCTACGAAGGGGCCGCCGGCGCGCGGGTGCAGGGCGATCCGGCGCCGATGCGGGTCGACACCGTGATCTGGCTGGCATCGATGACCAAGGCGGTCACCGCGGCCGCCGTCATGCAGCTCGTCGAGCAGGGGCGGCTGTCGCTCGACGAGCCGGCCGCGCGGTGGCTGCCCGAGCTGGTCGACGTGCAGGTGCTCGAAGGTTTCGACGAGTCGGGCGAACCGGTGTTGCGGCCGCCGGCCGCGCCGGTCACGCTGCGGCAGTTGCTCACGCACACGTCGGGCTTCGGCTACGAATTCCTCGATTCGAACCTGATGCGCTACCAGCAGGTGCGCGGCGTCGAGGGCGTGCTTCTGGGCAAGCGCTCGTCGATGCGCATGCCCTTGATCGCCGATCCGGGAGCGAGCTGGCAGTACGGCATCGGCATCGATTTCGCCGGGCTGGCGCTCGAAGCGGCCAGCGGGATGCGGCTCGGCCAGTACCTGCGCGAGCACCTGCTTGGCCCGCTGGGCATGGATGACACCGCGTTCCGGATCGGCGACGCGCAGCGCGAGCGCCTGGCCCGCGTGCACCATAGGATGCCCGACGGCTCGCTGGCGGTGATGGACTTCGAGATCGAGCAGGCGCCCGAGTTCGAGGCCGGCGGCGGCGGGCTGTACGGCACCGTGCGCGACTACACGCGGTTCACGCGGATGATCCTGGGGGGCGGCGAGCTCGACGGCGTGCGAGTGCTGCGGCCCGAGACCATCGAGCAGATGTCGCGCAGCCACATCGGCGAGACGACGGTCGGCAAGCTCGTGTCGGTGATGCCCGAGTACAGCGAGGACGCCGAGTTCATGCCCGGCATCCCGAAGGGCTGGGGCCTGAGCTTCCTGATCAACCGCGAGCGATCGAACGAGGGGCGCTCGCCTGGCAGCCTCGCGTGGGCCGGCCTGGCCAACAGCTACTACTGGATCGATCCGTCGCGCCGGCTGACCGCCGTGTTCGCGACCCAGGTGCTGCCTTTCTTCGACGCCCAGGCGATCCAGGGATTCCGCGCGTTCGAGACCGCCGTCCATCGAGATTGAAGAGGAGGTTTCCGATGTCGAAGGCTTCGGCCGCGCCGTTCACGGGCGCATTGAGCGGTGTGACCGTCGTCTCGTTCGAGCAGGCGATCGCGGCGCCGTTCGCGACGCGCCAGCTCGCCGACCTGGGCGCGCGCGTGATCAAGATCGAGCGGCCTGGCGGCGGGGATTTCGCGCGCGACTACGACACCCGCGTCAACGGCCTGTGCTCGCACTTCGTGTGGACCAACCGCTCGAAGGAGAGCCTGACGCTGGACGTCAAGCATCCGCGGGCCGCGCAGATCCTCGAACGCCTGCTGGCCCGCGCCGACGTGTTCATCCAGAACCTGGCGCCGGGCGCAACCGCTCGGCTGGGGCTCGACTACCCGAGCCTGAAGCCCGCGCATCCGCGGCTGATCGTCTGCGACATCTCCGGCTATGGAAGCTGGGGGCCTTATCGCACGAAGAAGGCCTACGACCTGCTGGTGCAGGCCGAATCGGGCTTCCTGTCGATCACCGGCACGCCCGACGAGATGGCCAAGGCGGGGGCGTCGATCGCCGACATCGCCGCCGGCATGTACGCGTACTCGGGCATCCTGGCCGCGCTGCTGCAACGCGGCCGCACCGGCGAAGGATGCCTGCTGGACCTGTCGATGCTCGAATCGATGGCCGAGTGGATGAGTTTCCCGATGTACTACGCATACCAGGGCGCCAGCGCGCCGCCGCGGGCCGGCGCCTCGCACGCGACGATCTATCCTTATGGACCGTTCATCGCCGGCGACGGCAAGATCGTCATGCTGGGCCTGCAGAACGAGCGCGAATGGGTCAAGTTCTGCGAGGGCGTGCTGCGCCAGCCGGCGATCGCGACCGACGAACGCTTCGATGCGAATGCCCGGCGCAACGATCATCGCGAAGCGCTGCGCGAGATCATCGAATCGGCGTTCTCGTCGCTGACCAGCGAGCAGGTGCTCGAACGGCTCGACGAGGTCGGCATCGCCAACGCGCGCGTCAACACGATGGCCGACATGTGGGCGCATCCGCAACTGCAGGCACGCGACCGCTGGCGCGAGGTCGGTTCGGCCGCCGGCCCGCTGCCGGCGATGCTGCCGCCGGTGGCCGGCGATCCGGCCAAGGGCGGACTGGCGTCGCGGATGGGTCCGATCCCGACCATCGGCCAGCACACGGACGCGATCCTCGCCGAGATCGGTTTCGACACCGGGCAGATCGCCGAACTGCGCGAAGCCGGCGCGGTCTGACCACGGGCCGAAGCGCAGGTCGCCCTTCACGGCGAGGTAGAGCGAGGCGATCCTTTTCTGGCGCCGAAGGAGCCTCCGTATCGTGGCGAGGAAGCTCCCGCCTTCAGGCGGGAGAGACTCGCCACGGGTCGCGCGGGGATCGTCGTCGGCGGCGGGCATAATGGACGGGTCGTCTCCGTCAACGGGCTCCGATCATGACCAGCAGGCAGGTATCCACGCAAGCGTTCGATGACCAGAAGCCGGGCACGTCCGGCCTTCGCAAGAAGGTGACGGTGTTCGAGCAGCCGCACTACCTCGAGAACTTCGTCCAGTCGATCTTCGATTCGCTGCAGGGCTTCGCCGGACAGACGCTGGTGGTCGGCGGCGACGGCCGTTATCACAACGACCGGGCGATCCAGACGATCCTGCGGATGGCGGCGGCCAACGGCTTCGGCCGCGTACTGGTTGGCCGGCGCGGCATCCTGTCGACGCCGGCCGCCAGTTGCGTGATCCGCAAGCACCAGGCTTACGGCGGCATCATCCTCTCGGCCAGCCACAATCCCGGCGGACCGACCGAGGACTTCGGCATCAAGTACAACACCGGCAACGGCGGCCCGGCGCCCGAGAAGATCACCGATGCGATCTTCGCGAACACCAAGTCGATCACGCGCTACCTGACGCTCGACACGCCGGACGTGCCGCTCGATGCATGGGGTTCGACGACGCTGGGCGCGATGACGGTCGAGATCATCGATCCGGTCGCCGATTACGCGCAACTGCAGCAGTCGCTGTTCGACTTTCCGGCGATCCGCGCGCTGTTGTCGGGCGGCAGTTTCCGCTTCTGTTTCGACGCGATGCATGCGGTCACCGGCCCTTATGCGCGCGAGATCTTCGAGCGACAGCTCGGCGCGCCGGCCGGCACCGTGATCAACGGCGATCCGCTGCCGGACTTCGGCGGCGGGCACCCGGATCCGAATCCGACCTATGCCGAACAGTTGATGACGACGATGTTCGCCGACGACGCGCCGGACTTCGGCGCGGCCAGCGACGGCGACGGCGACCGCAACATGATCGTCGGCCGCCGCTTCATCGTCACGCCCAGCGACAGCCTGGCCGTATTGGCCGCCAACGCGACGTTGGCGCCCGGCTACGCCGGCGGCATCAGCGGCGTCGCGCGCTCGATGCCGACCAGCGCGGCCGCCGACCGCGTCGCGCAGGCGCTGGGCATCGCCTGCTACGAGACGCCGACCGGCTGGAAATTCTTCGGCAACCTGCTCGATGCCGGCAAGGTCACGCTGTGCGGCGAGGAGAGCGCCGGCACCGGCTCGAACCACGTGCGCGAGAAGGACGGCGTCTGGGCCGTGCTGTTCTGGCTGAACATCCTCGCGCGGCGCGGCCAGTCGGTCGAGCAGATCGTGCGCGAGCACTGGGCGCGCTTCGGGCGCAACTTCTATTCGCGGCACGACTACGAAGGGGTCGACAGCGCGGCGGCCAACGGCCTGATCGCCGACCTGCGCGCGGCGCTGCCGACGCTGCCGGGCCGCGTGCTGACGACGAGTGCCGGTGCGACGCTGACGGTCGCCAGCGCCGACGACTTCGCGTATACCGATCCGGTCGATCAGTCGGTCAGCCGCGCGCAGGGCATCCGGATCGGTTTCGCCGACGGCTCGCGGATCGTGTTCCGGCTGTCCGGCACCGGCACCGAGGGCGCGACCTTGCGCGTCTATCTCGAACGTTTCGAAGCCGATCCGGCCGGGCACGGCACCGAGACGCAGCAGGCGCTGGCCGGCCTGATCGAGGCCGCCGACCAGCTCGCCGGGATCCGCGCGCGGACCGGGCGCGCGCAGCCGACCGTCATTACCTGAGGGGTTCCGAGGCCGGGCGCAGGGAGTATCCATCCAGCCTATTGCGGGGTTTTGGATAACTGTATGAAATTGCAGTCATGAGGCTTGTGATACAACTGCTGTTTGCCAACAGGAGGTCTGATCGTGGGTACCCAAGCTGCTGACCTGCTTGAATCTGCGCTGAAGCTGTCGGAAACCGAGCGGGCGGAGCTTGCTGCCAAGCTCATCTCCAGCCTCGACGGCAAGCAAGACGCGGATGCTCGTTCGGCATGGCTTGCCGAGATCGAGAGACGGGTGGAAGAGCTTGATTCAGGGGCGGTAACGGCGATTCCCTGGAGCGAACTGCGGGCCAAGCTCGAGAAGCGCCTTGAAGGAAGGTAAGCACCTCGAGTTTCACCCCGATGCGGCTGAAGAGGTGGAGGCTGCATTCGACTGGTACGCGGTCCGAAGTGCAAGCGCAGCGCGAGGTTTTCTGAGCGAGGTTGATCTGTGTGTTGGCCGGGCGAAGGAACATCCTGAACGGTGGCCGATCGAGATCGGCCAAGTTCGGAGATATGTGTTTCCACGATACCCGTTCATTCTGTTCTATCGCCGCAAGGACCAAGGTATCCAGGTCGTTGCCGTGGCCCATCAGCAGCGTCGGCCGCGATATTGGTTGAGCAGGAGCGAGCCGTGAGCCGCCTCATAACAGGTCGCTGCAGTGCGCCGTGCATCTCCCAGTCCAGCAGACGCTGGACGAGTTGAGGCGGTTGTCGGCCGACGAGGAGGCCCGGCATCTGGCGATGGTTCGCGAGCGCGCGTTGCGCGATGAGGCGAGTTTCGTGCGGGATGCGAAGGCTGAGGGACGGGCGGAAGGTAGAGCAGAAGGGCGGACCGAGGAGCGGCTCGACGTTGCACGCCGGTTGATCGCGGGACTCGATCTGGATGATGCGGCCATCGCCGAATTGACGGGTCTGGCAGAGGATGAGGTCAGTCGCCTGCGTCGGTCGGGCGCGGACTGAACTCGAAGACCTCGTCGCTGGCCGGCCGGCTCAGCCTGTCCATCGGGTAATAGGCTTCGTAGTCCGCCCGGATCCGCGCCAGCGGCAGGTCCGACCACACGCCGTGGTCCTTCAGGTAGCTCATCACCTGGCGCCCGTTGGCGTCGAAGGTCTGCAGCACGGCGTCATGAACGCCGTCGAAATCGGTCGGCGGCACGCCCATCCGCTCGCATAGCTCGCGATTGAACGCCGGCACCGCCTTGACCCACTGGCCGTCCAGGTGCAGCGCGGCCCAGCCGTGATGCATGAACACGTCGTGCCCGCCCATGCGTTCGAGCAGCTTGGGCGACGTGAAGTGATTGACGACGTCCGACGTGCCGATCGCGGCCGGAATGCCGGCCGAGCGCGCGCAGGCCGCCAGCAGCACGGCCTTGGGGACGCAGAAGCCGCTGCCGAGCCGCAGCACCTCGCTGGCCCGGAAACCCGTTCCCTCGAGATCGACCTGATAGGGGTCGTAGCGGATCGCGTCCCGCACGGCGACGAATAGGCGGATCGCCCGGTCACGGGGCGAGGCCGACGCGCCGTCATCGCCGAGCGCGGTCGCGACGAAATCCCGCACCCGCGGATGATCGTGGTCGAGGAAGGCGGTCGGCGCCAGATAGTCGGGGCCGGGTTCGGGCCAGCCGTAGGGAGTGAAACGCAACGCGGAGGGGCGCGAGTCGGACATGGTCTGCGGATTTCTCGGGTGTCGGCGTCCGTCAGTATGCGTCGACACCCGCTCGCGCGCCAAACCGGCGTTCGTTCGCCGGCCCGCCGTACACGGGCCGCTGCTCACGGGCCGCCCGCTCGGGAAACCGCGCCGGCTCGACGGATCGCGGCAGCAGGAGTGACCACGGGCCAAAGCGCAGGCCTCGCCCTTCAGAGAGAGACTCACGGGCGGCGCCGCGATCCGCCGATCGTCGCGTTACTCGGCCTCATCGATGTGTCTGCGCCCCCGCTCGACCGGCCGGCGGCCGCGATCGCGCCAGCCGCTGGACGACGTCGACCATCCGGTCGACTTCTTCGCAGGTGTTGTAGAACGCCAGCGACGGACGCACGGTCGTCTCGACGCCGAAGCGGCGCAGGATCGGCTGCGCGCAGTGGTGGCCGGTGCGCACCGCGATCCCTTGCTCGTTCAGCGCCTGGCCGACCGCGTCGGTCGTGTAGCCGTCGAGCACGAACGACAGCACGCTGGCCTTGTCCGGCGCGGTGCCGATCAGGCGCAGGCCCGGGATCGCGCGCAGTTGCCAGGTCGCATAGTCGAGCAGCGCATGCTCGTAGTGCTGGATCGCTTCGATGCCGAGGCGCTCGACGTATTCGAGCGCGGCGCCCAGGCCGACCGCATCGGCGATGTTGCCGGTGCCCGCCTCGAAGCGGGTCGGCGGGCCGTGGTAGATCGTCCGCTCGAACGTGACGTCGGCGATCATGTTGCCGCCGCCCTGCCACGGCGGCATCGCCTCGAGCAGCTCGCGCCTGCCGTAGACGACGCCGATGCCGGTCGGGCCGAAGATCTTGTGGCCGGAGAACACGAAGAAGTCGGCACCGAGCCGCTGCACGTCGACCCGCATGTGCGACACCGATTGCGCGCCGTCGACCAGCGCGACCGCGCCGGCGCGGTGCGCGAGATCGACGATCTGCCGCACCGGGACGACGGTGCCCAGCGCGTTCGACACCTGGGTGACCGACACGATGCGCGTGCGCTCGTTCAGCAGCTTCTGGTATTCGTCGAGCCGCACCTGGCCGTCGTCGTCGACCGGGATCACGCGGATCCGCGCGCCTTTCTCGGCGGCGAGCTGCTGCCAGGGCACGATGTTCGCGTGGTGCTCGAGGTGCGAGACGATGATCTCGTCGCCGGCGCCGACCTGCGAGGCGCCCCAGGTCTTGGCGACCAGGTTGATCGCCTCGGTCGTCCCGCGCACGAACACGATCTCGTCGGTCGAGCGCGCGCCGATGAAGCGCCGCACGATCTCGCGCGCCCCTTCATAAGCGTCGGTGGCGCGGGCCGCCAGCTCGTGCGCGGCGCGATGGATGTTCGAGTTCTCGCGCTCGTAGAACGTCTTCAGGCGCTCGATCACGCAGCGCGGCTTCTGCGTCGTCGCCGCGTTGTCGAACCAGACCAGCGGCTGGCCGTTGACGCGTTCGGCCAGGATCGGGAAGTCGCCGCGCACCGCGTGGACGTCGAACGGCGCGAGGCCGCCGAGTCTCGGCACGGCCGGTGCGTCGGGGACGGTAGCGGATGGAATCGACGAAACGGACGGGGGGGATGAAACGGGCGCAAGCGACGAAACGGATGGGATGGATGGGGCCGACGCGGTCGACGCAATGGACGGGATAGCCGGAGCGGGCGAAGCGGTCGTCGCCGCGCTCGCGGGCACGGCCGTCGTCGGCAGCCGCGCGTCGCCGGGAATACCGGCCTCGCTCAGGAAATAGTAGGCGGCGCCCGCGACGGGCGGCGACGCGGGCAAGCCGCTCAGTTGGCTGCCGAGCCGCCCGTCGTAACCGGGGGCCGCGGTCAGCGAAGTGTCGGGCACGCCATTCGGCGCCAGCGCGTGCGGCAGCAGTGACGGCGTCGATGCGAACGGATTGGCGGCGAGCTGCGGCGACGTCGGCACCAGGCCCAGGCCCGGCGGGTAAGCGCCGAACGGCACGGCGACGGGCGTGGCCGGGCCGGCGCTGCCCGGCGGCAGCGACAGGCCGGGCGGGTGCACGGCCGCCGGCACCGGCACGCCGCCGGTGGCCGGCAGCGAGGCGAGCGTGGGCACGGGTGCCGAAACCGGCGACGGCACGACGGACAGCGATGCCACGGACGGCGATTGCGGCAGGGCGGACAGCGACGGCACCGAGGGCGATTGCGGCAGGGCGGACAGCGACGGCACCGAGGGCGATTGCGGCGCGGCGGACAGCGACGGCACCGAGGGCGATTGTGGCGCGGCGGACAGCGACGGCGTCGAGGACGGCTGCGGCACGGCGGACAGAGAGGGCACCGAGGACGACTGCGGCACGGAGGCCGGCGGTTGCGTCGGCGAAGCGGCCGTCGGCGGCACGGCGAACAGGGCGGCGGCCAGCCGCGCGAGTTCGGCCGGGTCGGGCAGGCCGGGCGGGGGCGCGGCGTTCGAGGATTCCGGAGGACGCATGGCCGCGATCACTTGTAGGTGTCGGGGTAATCGTGGTACTTGCCGATCTCGACGTCTTCGAGAACGGCCAGCGCGTCCTCGGTCTGCACGACCAGCGAGCAGTACAGCGAGATCAGGTACGACGCGATCGCGTTGCGGTTGATGCCCATGAAGCGCACCGACAGGCCGGGACTCTGCTCGCCGACCAGGCCCGGCTGGTACAGGCCGACGACGCCCTGGCGCCTGTCGCCGACGCGCAGCAGCAGCACCTTGGTCTTGCCGTCGACGACCGGCACCTTGTCCGACGGGATCAGCGGGATGCCGCGCCAGGTCAGGAACTGCGAACCGTACAACGACGTGGTCGGCGGCGGTACGCCGCGGCGCGTGCATTCGCGACCGAAGGCGGCGATCGCCAGCGGATGCGTGAGGAAGAACGCCGGCTCCTTCCAGACCTTGGTCAACAGTTCGTCGAGATCGTCGGGCGTCGGCGCGCCGGTCAGCGGATACAGGATCTGATCGGGCGCGACGCTGGCCAGCAGTCCGTAGTCGGCATTGTTGATCAGCTCGGATTCCTGTTTCTCCTTGATCGTCTCGATCGTCAGGCGGAGCTGTTCCTTGATCTGGTCGTGCGGGCTGCTGTACAGGTCCGACACCCGGGTGTGGACGTCGAGGATCGTGCTGACCGCGTTCAGGAAGTATTCGCGCGGGCGCTCCTCGTAGTCGACGAAGGTCGTCGGCAGTTCCGCCTCGTCGCGGTTCGCGCACAGCACGCGGACGTCCTGCGGATTCCGGACCTGGTTCAATCGGTAGATGCCGGCCTCCACCGGCAACCACTGCAGCAGATGCGTGAGCCAGCGCGGCGAGATCGTCGACAGCGTCGGCGCGGACTTGGTGGCGTTGGCGAGTTGCCGGGCGGCGTTGTCGCCCAGCGCGAGTTGGGTCGAAGGGATGTCGGCCATGAAAGTTCCAGAGGTTCCGGGCTGAGGAGTCGGGTAGAGAAGAAGCGGAAGGGAAATCAGTCCTGGACCCAGGGCAGACCGTGCCAGCGCCAGCCGTCGTGATGGCCGCGCTGGTGGTTGTCGTCGAGCTCGCCCTCGAAGCCCTCGAGCACGTTGAAGACTCGCGTGAAGCCGGCCTTGGCAGCCGCCTCGGCGGCCTGCAACGAACGCTTGCCGCTTCGGCACAGCAGTAGCACCGGCTGGTCCTTGCCGGTCTTGGCCTCGAGCTCGCGCACGAAGCGCGGATTGCGCGTCAGCGAGGTGCCCGAAGCCCACGGAACGTGCAGCGTCCCCGGCACGTGGCCGACGAACTTGCGTTCTTCGGCGCTGCGAACGTCGACGATGACGGCTTCGTTCTCCTGGGCAAGCTGCCAGGCCAGTCGGGGCGGGACGCTGCCGGCGAAGCCGAGGCCTTGCGCGGCAGCTTGCTCGCGGATGTCTTCCAGCGTCCGGACGGCGGTTGAATCATTGAGGGTAACAACGGACATGAATTCGGTCTCCTGAATCTGTCAAAGGCACGATCGCTCGATGAACCGCGCATCGATCCGAGTAGCTTAGCGGCCGGCGACTCCGGCGCTAACCAAGAAAAACGTCAATGCAAATCAGCGCGAAGCGCCGGCGGGCTCGCGCGGCAGAGACCTTGATGCGGTCCCGAGATCGTTTCCCCGGATCCGGTCGGCTTGATAAGGTGGGGGCCGAGCCGTTGATCAAGACCGGACAAGATGCCCACCGTCGACACGATGCCGCCGCCCGAGTTGTCCGACGCGCAGCGGGCGGCGCGCGCGAGGGAACCGGACGGCAACGCCGAGCTCCCGGCCCAGGTCAGGGCGCGCCGAATCCGCCGCCGCCCGGCGTCTCGATCTCGAAGCAGTCGCCGGCCTGCAGTTCGGCGCGGTCGGCGTGATCGATCGACTCGATGCGTCCGTCGGCGCGCAGCACGCGCGCGACGCCGGGCGCGCCGGCCTGTCCGCCCGCGGCGCCGAACGCCGGGTGGTGCCAGCCGTTGGCCAGCAGCGAGACCGTCATCGGTTCGAGGAAGCGGATCGTGCGGATGCCGCCGTCGCCGCCGCGCCAGCGGCCGGCGCCGCCCGAGCCCTCGCGGATCCGGTAGCGTTCGAGCCTGACCGGATAGCGCAGCTCGAGCACCTCGGGATCGGTCAGCCGCGAGTTCGTCATGTGCGTCTGCACGACCGAGGTGCCGTCGAAGCCGCCGATCAGCCGTCCCTCCTCGTCGAAGCGCCCGCCGGCGCCCGAGCCGCCTGAAATCGTCTCGTAGTACTGGTGGCGCGCGTTGCCGAACGTCAGGTTGTTCATGGTCGGCTGGCTGCTGGCCATCACGCCCATCGCGCCGTACAGCGCGTTGGTGATGCAGGTCGAGGTCTCGACGTTGCCGGCGACGACGGAGGCCGGATGCCGCGGGTTCATCATCGAGCCGGGCGGCACGATGACCGACAGAGGCTTCAGGCAGCCGGCGTTCATCGGGATCTCGTCGTCGACCAGCGTGCGGAACACGTACAGCACGGCGGCCGTGGTGACCGCATAAGGGGCGTTGAAGTTGTTCGGCAACTGCGGCGAACTGGCGCTGAAATCCAACGTCGCGTCGCGCGCCCGCGCATCGATCGACAACGCGACGTCGATCGTCGCGCCGTTGTCCAGCGTCAACGCGAAGCGGCCGGGCTTGAGCCGTCCGATCGCGCGGCGCACCGACTCCTCGGCGTTGTCCTGCACGTGCCGCATGTACGCGCGCACGACGTCCAGCCCGAAGTCATCGACCATCTTCAGCAACTCCTCGCGGCCCTTCTCGTTGGCCGCGACCTGCGCGCGCAGGTCGGCGAGGTTCTGCTCGGGGTTGCGGGCCGGATGCCTGGCGCTTCGCAGCAGCTCGCGCAGCGCCTGCTCGCGGAACTCGCCGTCGCGGATCAGCAGGAAGTTCGTGATCAGCACGCCCTCGTCGTCGATCGTCGTCGAGTCGGGCGGCATCGAACCGGGCGTCAGTCCGCCGATGTCGGCGTGATGTCCGCGCGAACCGACGTAGAACAGCACGTTCCGGCCGGCGTCGTCGAACACCGGGGTCACGACCGTGATGTCGGGCAGGTGCGTGCCGCCGGCATAAGGATCGTTGAGCACGTAGACGTCGCCGGGCCGCAGCGAACCGGCATTGGCGTCGATGACCGCGCGGATGCTCGCGCCCATCGAGCCGAGGTGCACCGGCATGTGCGGCGCGTTGGCGACCAGCCCGCCGTCGGCGTCGAAGATCGCGCACGAGAAGTCCAGGCGCTCCTTGATGTTGACCGAGTACGCGGTGTTCTGCAGCCGGTAGCCCATCTGCTCGGCGATCGACATGAACAGATTGTTGAAGATCTCCAGCATCACCGGGTCGGCGTGCGTGCCGATCGCGCGCCGCTGCGGGCGCGGCACCGCGCGTTCGAGCACCAGGTTGCCGTCGGCCGTCGCGCAGGCTCGCCAGCCCGGTTCGACCAGCGTCGTCGCGTGCGCGTCCGACAGCACCGCCGGCCCGTCGATGCGGTCGTCGGCGCACAGCTCGTCGACGCGGTACAGCGGTGCGTCGATCCACTCGCCGGCCACGTGCAGGCGGATCCGGGCGGCGGCCCGCGGGCCGGCCGCCGCACCGCCCGCACCGCCCGCACCGTCCGCAGCGTCCGCAGCGGCGGCACTGTCCGCAGCGGCTGCACCGTCCGTGCCGCTGACCGAGCCGTTCGCGCCGTCGGCGTCGGCGTCGGCGTTGCGCGCACGGCGCGCGAACGGCCGCGCGTCGCCGGCCGCCATCGCGTCGCCGCCGTTGGCCTCGACGACCGCCGATTCGATGATCAGCGCCCGCCGCGGCATCAGGAATGAGAAGCGCTGGCGGTACGCGCGCTCGAACTCGGCGAGCATCCGCGCGCGGTCCGCGAACGGCACCGGCAACGAGGTATCCGTTCCCTCGTAGCGCAGATGCAGGCGCCGCTCGACGGTGATCGAGGCCGCGTCGATCCGCTGCGCGAGCAGTTCGGCGCGCGCCGCATCGGTCAGTTCGTCCAGCGTGCGGCCGGCCTCGGCGATGCCGTCGTCGTCGAGGCGTTGCTCGATCGAACGCTCGCGCATCGCGGTCGAGACGGCCATGCCGATGCCGTAGGCCGACAGCACGCCGGCCAGCGGATGGATCAGCACGCGCGGCATCGCCAGCGCATCGGCGACCTGGCACGCATGCTGCCCGCCCGCGCCGCCGAACGTCGTCAACGTGTACTGGGTGATGTCGTAGCCGCGCTGCACCGAGATCCGTTTGATCGCGTTGGCCATGTTGGCGACCGCGATGTCCACGAAGCCCTGCGCCAGCGCTTCGGGCGTCGCGGCCTGCCCGGTGGCCTCGGTCACCTCGGCGGCGAGCGCCGCGAAGCGCTGTCTGACGACGTCGACGTCCAGCGGTTGACGTCCGTCCGCGCCGAACACCGACGGGAAGAACTCCGGCTGCAGGCGCCCGAGCATCACGTTCGCGTCGGTCACGGTCAGCGGTCCGCCGTGCCGATAGCAGGCCGGGCCCGGGTGCGCGCCCGCCGAGTCGGGCCCCACGCGCAGCCGCGCGCCGTCGAAGTGCAGGATCGACCCGCCGCCGGCCGCCACCGTGTGGATGCTCATCATCGGCGCGCGCAGCCGTACGCCGGCCACCATCGTGTCGAACGCGCGTTCGTACTCGCCCGCGTAGTGCGACACGTCGGTCGACGTGCCGCCCATGTCGAAGCCGATCACGCGGTCGTGGCCGGCCTGGCGCGAGATCCCGGCCATGCCGACGATGCCGCCCGCCGGTCCCGACAGCACCGAATCCTTGCCCTGAAAGGCCGCCGCGTCGGTCAGCCCGCCGCTCGATTGCATGAACTGCAGCGGCACGCCCGGCAGCGACGCCGACACGCGATCGACGTAGCGGCGCAGCACCGGCGACAGGTAGGCGTCGACGACCGTCGTGTCGCCGCGCGCGACGAAGCGGATCAGCGGCGACACCTGGTGCGAGACCGATATCTGCGTGAAGCCGATCTCGGCGGCGATCGCCGCCAGCCGCGCTTCGTGCGCCGGATGGCGGTAGCCGTGCATCAGCACGATCGCGATCGCGCGCAGGCCGTCGGCGTGGGCGGCGGCCATCGCCGCGCGCGCCGCCGCATCGTCCAGCGGCACGACGACGGCTCCGTCGACGGCGACGCGTTCGTCGATCTCGATGACGGTCCGGTATAGCCGTTCGGGCAGGCTGATCTCGCGATCGAACAGCCGCGGGCGGTTCTGGTATGCGATCCGCAGCGCATCGCCGAGGCCGCGGGTGACGGCCAGCGCGACCGGCTCGCCCTTGCGTTCGAGCAAGGCGTTGGTGGCGACCGTCGTGCCCATGCGCACGACGGCGATCCGTTCGGCGGGCACCGCTTCGCCGGGCGCCAGGCCCATCAGCCGCCGGATGCCCTCGACGGCCGCGTCCGCGTAGTGGTCCGGGTTGTCCGACAGCAGCTTGGTCGCGGTCACGCCGCCGTCCGGGCGTCGGCCGATCACGTCGGTGAACGTGCCGCCGCGGTCGATCCAGAACGACCAGCGGGCCGGGCGGTCGGCGGGGAGCGATGCGGAAGGCGTGGGGCCGGATGAGGCGGATGCGGCGGATGCGGATGAGGCGGATGAGGCGGATGAGGCGGATGAGGCGGATGAGGCGGATGAGG
>JASGFT010000013.1:0-41963 GCA_047605425.1 Burkholderiaceae bacterium
GGCGCCCTCGCCGCCGCCGACCGCGGCGAGCGGATCGCCGCCGGCCGGCGCCGACGCGCGGCCGGATGATCATCCGCTGGCCGAGCCGCTGGCGCAGACGCTCGATGCGCAGTTGTCGGCGTTCCTCGACGAGCAGGCGTTCGAGGAGCGCGCGCCGACGCGCAGCGAGCTGTTCATCGGCGCGATCACCGACATCCAGGCCGGCGAGATCGAAGGCGCCGAGCCGCGCGAGCTGTGCCGGATGCTGCTCGAAGCGCTGCACCGGGCGATGGACGCCGACCAGACGGCGCTGTTCCTTGTGTCGCGCCGGCAGTGCGTGCCGATGCTGGGCTTCGGCCTGTCGGACGCGCGGCTCAAGGCCTGGACCTTCGCGTTGGGCGGCGGCCAGGAGGACCTGGTCCAGGCCACGCTGCAGCGTCGCGTCGACCTGCTGCTGCACGACCTGTCGAGCACGCAGGCCCGCGAGTTCCTGCCCGGCTGGGTCGCCGACGACCTGTCGTCGATACGCTCGATGCTGCTGCTGCCGATCAGCCATCGCGACAGCGTGATGGGGCTGGTGATGTGCGTGAGCGGGCGCGCGACCGAGCGGGCGAGCCGCGAGGACCTGATGAGCCTGCGGCTGATCAAGAGCCAGATGCTTCGGCTGCTGCGCGCGGCCAGCGCGCATCTGCGCCGCGGCTGAACGAAGCCGCTGAACGACGCGGCGATCTCCCACGCGCGGGTCGGACGACGGCCATCGCCAACTTCGCCGCTCGCGTTCACAATGGCCCACGAGTCGGCGCACGACCGGCGGCGCGAAGAGGCGGCGCGCGGGGCTGGCGCGCGGCGACCCCGGCGGCTGGCGACATTCCCGTCCGCCCGGGACGAGGAGCATGCAATGAGCGATTCCATGGCGATGCCGCCGACCGGCGGCGAATCGGCGCAGTCCGCCCGAGACGACGAACTCCTGCGCCTGGCCGCGCACCTGCAGCGCGTGCGCGAGAACGAGCGCGCGGCGATCGCGCGTCAGCTCCATGACGAGCTGGGCGGCCTGTTCACGGCGGCCAAGCTGGACGCGACGCGCCTGCGGATGCGGCTCGAATCCGCGCAGGGACCGCCGGCGCCCGGATCGGGGCCGGACGGCGGGACGCGGGCGGGGACGGTCGATGCCGACGTGGCCGCGCGTCTGTCGCACCTGATCGAGCTGCTGAACGCCGGCGTGCAGTTCAAGCGCCGGCTGATCGAGACGCTGATGCCGTCGTCGCTGGTCCACCTGGGGCTCGTGCCGGCGCTCGAGCTGCTGATCGACGCCCAACGCGACGCGCCGTCGCTGGAGCTCGATCACGCGCTGGCGCCGGTCGAGCTGGCGCCGCCCGTGCGCCTGACCGCCTACCGCGCCGCCGAGGAAGGCCTGGCCAACGTCCGTCGCCACGCGCGGGCCGCGCGCGTGCAGGTCGAGTTGCGTGCCGACGGCGACCACGCGGTGCTCGAGGTCGCCGACGACGGCCAGGGTTTCGATCTCGCGCGGCCGGCGCCCGACGGCTACGGACTGCTGGCGCTGCGCTATCGCGTGCAGGCCGACGGCGGCACGATGTCGATCCTGTCCCGGCCCGGACAGGGCACGCGGCTGTCGATCCGGCTGCCGTTGGAGAAAGCGCAAGTCTCGGGTTTTCAGCAAGGGCCGGTCGAAGATCCCGGACGGTAGGATGATGCCGCCCGGTCGCGGCCGTCGGCGCCAGCAGGTCGCCGGTTTCGGCGCGCGACCCGCTTCCGGAGCCTCGACGATGCCGTTGCCCGCCAGTCGTTTCCGTTGTCCCGACGCGCCGGCGCGCGATTCTCGCCGCCGGTCGATCCGCCCTCTGCGGCGCGCGGTGCTGGCGCTGGCCGCGGCCGCCACGACCGTCGCGACGCTGTGCGCCGCGCCGATCGCGCAGGCCAAGGATCTGGTGATCGCCCACGTCTATTCGAAGACCGGCCCGCTCGAGGCCTACGGCAAGCAGACGCAGATCGGCCTGGCGATGGGTTTCGACTACGCGACGCAGGGATCGATGACGGTGGCCGGCCGCAAGATCGTCCTGCTCGAGAAGGACGACCAGGGCAAGCCCGACGTCGGCAAGGCGCAGCTCGCGGCCGCCTACGGCGACGACAAGGCGGACCTGGCGGTCGGCCCCAGCTCGTCGGGCGTCGCGCTGGCGCTGCTGCCGGTGGCCGAGGAATACGAGAAGATCCTGCTGGTGGAGCCGGCCGTCGCCGACTCGATCACCGGCGACAAGTGGAATCGCTACATCTTCCGCACCGGCCGCAATTCGTCGCAGGACGCGATCGCCAACGCGGTCGCGATCGACAAGGAAGGCGTGTCGGTCGCCACGCTCGCGCAGGACTACGCGTTCGGCCGCGACGGCGTCAAGGCGTTCAAGGACGCGCTGAAGAAAGCCAAGGTCGTGCACGAGGAATACCTGCCGACCAACACCACCGACTTCACCGCCGGCGCGCAGCGGCTGTTCGACGCGCTGAAGGACAAGCCGGGCCGCAAGGTGATCTTCATCATCTGGGCCGGCGCCGGCAATCCGTTCAAGATCGCCGACCTCGATCCGAAGCGCTACGGCATCGAGATCGCCACCGGCGGCAACATCCTGCCGGCGATGGTCGCGTACAAGCAGTTCCCCGGCATGGAGGGCGCCGCGTACTACTACTTCGCGATCCCGAAGAACCCGGCCAACAACTGGCTGGTGTCCGAGCACTACAAGCGCTACAAGGAACCGCCGGACTTCTTCACCGCCGGCGGCATGGCGGCGGCGATGGCGATCGTCGAGGCGATCAGGAAGACCGGTGGCGACAGCAAGGCCGACAAGCTGATCACCGCGATGGAAGGCATGCGCTTCGAGACGCCCAAGGGGTCGATGACGTTCCGCGCCGAGGATCACCAGGCGATGCAGTCGATGTACCACTTCAAGATCAAGGCCGATCCGGCGTTCGCCTGGGGCGTGCCCGAGTTGGTGCACGAGATCACGCCCGACGAGATGCAGGTGCCGATCCGCAACAAGCGCTGAATGCCCGGGAACGGATGCCGGGTATCGGGATGACCGACGCGGGACGGCGGCGATCGCGGCGATGCCGACGTTGAGCACGCAGGGCTTGACGATCCGCTTCGGCGGCCACGTGGCCGTCGACGCGGTCAGCGCCGATTTCGAGCGCGGCACGCTGACGGCGATCGTCGGCCCGAACGGCGCCGGCAAGACCACCTATTTCAACCTGATCTCCGGGCAGTTGCGGGCCAGCGCCGGACGCGTGCTGCTCGACGGCGAGGACCTGAGCGGCCTGCCGGCGCCGGTACGCAGCCGCAAGGGGCTCGGGCGCGCGTTCCAGCTCACGAACCTGTTTCCCGGCCTGAGCGTCATCGAGAACCTGCGGCTGACGATCCAGGCCCGCGCCGGGCTGGGCGGCAACCTGTGGTCGATCTGGTCGTCGCATCGCGGCCTGATCGACGAGGCCGAGCGGATCCTCGAGCGGATCGCGCTGACGCACCGGCGCGACGCGCCGGCCAGCAGCCTGCCGCACGGCGACCAGCGCAAGCTCGAGGTCGGCATGCTGCTGGCGATGCGGCCGCGCGTGTTCATGTTCGACGAGCCGACCGCCGGCATGAGTGTCGACGAGGTGCCGGTGATCCTGGACCTGATCCGGCGGATCCGCGCCGACCGGGCCCATACCGTGCTGCTGGTCGAGCACAAGATGGACGTCGTGCGCGAGCTGTCCGACCGCATCATCGTGCTGCACAACGGTCGACTGGTCGCCGACGGCGAGCCGGCCGCGGTCATCGCCTCGCCGATCGTGCAGCAGGCCTACCTGGGCCTGGCGCCCGAGGCCGCGGCATGAGCCTCCCCGTATCGACCCCGCCCGGCGCCGCGCCGCTGCTGCGGCTGCGCGACATGCACACGCACATCGGCGCTTACCACATCCTGCACGGCGTCGACCTGGACGTGCCGGCAGGCGGCGTGACGCTGCTGCTCGGGCGCAACGGCGCCGGCAAGACGACGACGCTGCGCACGATCATGGGCCTGTGGCGGACCGCGCCCGGCAAGATCGAGTTCGACGGCCGCGACGTCACGCGCCTGTCCACGCCCGAGCGGGCGCTGCTGGGCATCGCCTACGTGCCCGAGAACATGGGGATCTTCGCCGACCTGAGCGTGCGCGAGAACCTGGTGCTGGCGGCGCGCGGCGCGCGCCGGGCCGCGCAGCTCGACGCCGCGCGGCTGCAGCGCGTGTTCGCGGCCTTTCCCGCGCTCGAGCGGTTCTGGAACCAGCCGGCCGGCCTGCTGTCGGGCGGACAGAAGCAGATGCTGGCCGTGGCCCGCGCGATGATCGAGCCGCGCCGGCTGCTGCTGATCGACGAGCCGAGCAAGGGCCTGGCGCCGGCGATCGTGCGGAACCTGATCGACGCGCTGCGCGCGCTCAGGGACGACGGCACGACGGTGCTGCTGGTCGAGCAGAACTTCCAGTTCGCCCGCCAGCTCGGCCAGACGGTGGCGGTGATGGACGATGGCCGGGTCGCGCACCGCGGCGGCGTCGCCGAGCTGGTCGGCGACGAGGCGCTGCAGCAGCGGCTGCTCGGGCTGTCGCTGGGGGCGCATCAATGAACAGGTCGCCCGACCGGCCCTCGCCGCCGGCCTCATCGCCGCGGACCCCGCCGCCGCCGGCTCCACCGCAGCCTGCGTCGACCGCCGCGGCCCCGGGCGCGACCGCGATCCGGGCCGCGCGCTTCGACGCGATCCCGTTGCTGCTGGCGCCGGCGCTGATCGTCGTGGTCGCGCCGCTGATCGGCAGCGTGCCGACCTGGGCCACGCTGACCGTCGCCGGCCTGGCGATCGGCATGACGATCTTCGTCATCGCCTCGGGGCTGACGCTGGTGTTCGGGCTGATGGACGTGCTGAACTTCGGCCACGGCGTGTTCATCGCGTTCGGCGCCTATCTGGCGCTGACGGTGTTCGGTCCGCTGGCCGCGTGGACGCAGGCCGACGCGATCGGTCCGAACCTGGCGGCGATCGGGCTGGCGATGGCGGTGGCGATGGCCGGCGCGGCATTGATCGGCTGGGCGTTCGAGCGCGTGATCGTGCGGCCGGTCTACGGCCAGCACCTGAAGCAGATCCTGATCACGATGGGCGGCATGATCATCGGCGAGGAGCTGATCAAGGCGATCTGGGGGCCGCAGCTCGTCGCGCTGCCGCTGCCGCAGGCGCTGCGCGGCGCCTGGGTCATCGGCGATGCGGCGATCGAACGCTATCGCGTGCTGGCGATCGTGCTGGGACTGCTCGTGTTCGGCGCGCTGAGCTGGCTGTTGACGCGCACCAAGGTCGGCCTGCTGATCCGCGCCGGCGTGCAGGATCGCGAGATGGTCGAATGCCTCGGCTACCGGATCCGGCGGCTGTTCGTCGGCGTGTTCGTCGCCGGCTCGGCGCTGGCCGGGCTCGGCGGCGTGATGTGGGCGCTGTACCAGCAGGGCGTCGTCCCGCAGATCGGCGCGCAGGTCAACGTGCTGCTGTTCATCGTCATCATCATCGGCGGGCTCGGCTCGACGCTCGGCTGCTTCGTCGGCGCGCTGCTGGTCGGCCTGATGATGAACTACACGGGCTTCCTCGTGCCGAAGCTGGCGCTGTTCTCCAACATCCTGCTGATGGTCGTCGTACTGCTGTGGCGTCCGCAGGGCCTGTATCCGGTGGCGCGGCGATGACGGGGCTGCTGCGCGCATGCCTGTCCGACGATGGTCCGCGCAGCCGCGCCGTCGCCGCGTTGCTGCTGGTCGTGCTGATCGGGCTGGCGCTGGCGCCGTTCCTGTTCCCCGGCGCGCGCTCGCTGTCGGTGGCGGCCAAGATCCTGGTCTTCATCGTGCTGGTGGCCAGCTACGATCTGCTGCTCGGTTACACCGGCATCGTGTCGTTCGCGCACACGATGTTCTTCGGCATCGGCGCCTACGGCGTGGCGATCGCCTGCACGCGGATCGGTCCGACCTGGGCCGCGCTCGGCATCGGGCTGGTCGCGGCGCTGGCGGTCTCGGGCGTGCTCGCGCTGGCCATCGGCCTGTTCAGCCTGCGCGTGCGCGCGATCTTCTTCGCGATGATCACGCTGGCGGTGGCCAGCGCGTTCCAGACGCTGGCCTCGCAGTTGTCGGACCTGACCGGCGGCGAGGACGGGCTGAACTTCAAGGTGCCCGAGGTGCTGCGGCCGTCGTTCGAGTTGTTCGAGGACCCGGTGCTGGGCGCGTCGATCGACGGCCGCTTCGTCACCTATTACCTGATCTTCGCGGCCGCGCTGGTGCTGTTCCTGATGCTGCTGCGGCTCGTGAACTCGCCGTTCGGCCGCGTGCTGCAGGCGATCCGCGAGAACGCGTTCCGCGCCGAGGCGATCGGCTATCGGACGATCCACTACCGGACGGCGTCCAACGTGCTGGCCGCGCTGTTCGCCACCGCGGCGGGCGCGCTGCTCGCGCTCTGGCTGCGCTACAACGGGCCCGATACCTCGCTGTCGTTCGAGATCATGCTCGACATCCTGCTGATCGTCGTCGTCGGCGGCATGGGCACGATGTACGGTGCGGTGATCGGCAGCGTGCTGTTCGTGCTCGCGCAGAACTACCTGCAGGACCTGCTCGCGCTCGGCGGCACGACGTTCGCATCGGTGCCGGTGCTCGGCGCGCTGCTGTCGCCGGACCGCTGGCTGCTGTGGCTGGGCGTGCTGTTCGTGCTGTCCGTCTACTACTTTCCGAGCGGCATCGTCGGCCGGCTGCGCGGACGCGATCGGCGCTAGCCTCGCCCGGTCAAACCCGCACTCGCATCAGGGCTTACTCGCGGCCCGGCGACCGGCGCCGGCGTCGCGGCGCTACCATGTCGGCAGGGCGCGCGCATCGTCCCGCGCCGACCAGGAGGAGTGATCCGTGATGAAGCGTTGTGAGCTGGGCCGTTCGGGCCTCGAAGTCTCGCGTCTGTGTTTCGGCGGCAACGTGTTCGGCTGGACCGTCGACGAGGCGACCTCGTTCTCGCTGCTCGACGCGCTGGTCGACGCGGGCGTGGATTTCATCGACACCGCCGACGTGTACTCGCGCTGGGTGCCGGGCCACCAGGGCGGCGAATCCGAGACCGTGATCGGCAATTGGTTCGCCAAGACCGGCAAGCGCGCCAAGGTGTTCCTGGCGACCAAGGTCGGGATGGACATGGGCGGCGACCGCAAGGGGCTTTCGCCGCGCTGGATCGAGCAGTCGGTCGAGGATTCGCTGCGCCGGCTGCAGACCGACTACATCGACCTCTACCAATCGCACGCCGACGACGAATCGGTGCCGGTCGACGAGACGCTGCGCGCTTATGAACGGCTGATCGCCGCGGGCAAGGTGCGCGCGATCGGCGCGTCGAACTTCAGCGCCGCGCGGCTGCGCGAGGCGCTGGACCTGGCCGACACGCAGCGGCTGCCGCGCTACCAGACGCTGCAGCCGCTGTACAACCTGTACGACCGCGCGGCGTTCGAGAACGAGCTGCAGGCGCTGTGCGTCGAACGCGGCGTCGGCGTCATCACGTATTTCTCGCTGGCCGCCGGATTCCTGACCGGCAAGTACCGGTCCGAGGCCGACTACGGCAAGAGCGCGCGCGGTCCGCGCGCGATTCCGCAGTACATGAACCCGCGCGGCATGCGGATCCTGGCCGCGCTCGACGCCGTCTCGGTCGAGCTGCGCAGCACGCCCGCCCAGGTCGCGATCGCCTGGCTGCTGACCCGGCCATCGGTGACGGCGCCGATCGCCAGCGCCACCAGCCTCGCGCAGTTGCGCGACCTGGTCGACGCCGTGCGACTGGCGCTGCCGGCCGAGGCCGTCCGGCGGCTGGACCAGGCCAGCGACCCTTCGGTCAGCGCCAGCGACTGAACACGCCTGCACAGGGCCCCTCAATCTCCATAAGGAAGGAACGCTCGCATGTCTTCGTCCGATTCGCCCTCCCAACCCGTGACCCCGATGCCGGCCGTGGCCTCGGCGCCCGCCCAGGCCGTCGCGCCGACGGCCGTGCGCATCGAGAAGGACACCTTCGGTCCGATCGAGGTGCCCGCCGATCACTACTGGGGGGCGCAGACCCAGCGCTCGCTGACCTTCTTCCGGATCTCGACCGAGAAGATGCCGGTGGCGCTGATCCACGCGCTGGCCGAGGTCAAGCGCGCGGCCGCCCACGTCAACGCCCGGATCGGCGGCCTGGACCCGCGCAAGGCGCAGGCGATCAGCCTGGCGGCCGACGAGGTGCTGTCGGGCAACTGGCCCGACGAGTTTCCGCTGGCGATCTGGCAGACCGGCTCGGGCACGCAGACCAACATGAACGTCAACGAGGTGCTGGCCAACCGAGCGTCCGAGCTGCTGGGCGGCACGCGCGGACAGGATCGCAGCGTGCATCCGAACGACGACGTCAACCGCGGCCAGTCGTCGAACGACGTGTTCCCGACCGGCATGTACGTCGCCGCGGCGCTGGCCGTGCATCGCGACCTGCTGCCGGCGCTCGAGCATCTGCGGGCGACGCTGGCCGCCAAGGCCGAGGCGTTCAAGGACGTGATCAAGATCGGCCGCACGCACCTGCAGGACGCGACGCCGGTGACGCTGGGCCAGGAGTTCTCCGGCTACGCCGCGCAGCTCGCGCTCGCGGCGCAGACGATCACCCACACGCTGCCGGGCCTGTACGAGCTGGCGGTCGGCGGCACGGCCGTCGGCACCGGCCTGAACGCGCCGAAGGGTTTCGGCGACCAGGTGGCGGCCGAGCTGGCGACGCGCACCGGCCTGCCGTTCGTGTCGGCCGCCAATAAGTTCGCGTCGCTGGCCGCGCACGACGCGCTCGTCGCCGCGCACGGCGCGTTGAAGACGCTCGCCGTCGCGCTGGTCAAGATCGCCAACGACGTGCGCTGGCTGGCCAGCGGGCCGCGCTCGGGCCTGGGCGAGATCTCGATCCCCGAGAACGAGCCGGGCAGCTCGATCATGCCGGGCAAGGTCAACCCGACGCAGTGCGAGGCGCTGACGATGATCGGCGCGCAGGTGATCGGCAACGACACGGCGATCGCGGTGGCCGGCGCCAGCGGCAACTTCGAGCTGAACGTGTTCAAGCCGGTGATGATCCACAACTTCCTGCAGAGCGTGCGGCTGCTGGCCGACGGCATGGCGAGCTTCGACGAGCATTGCGTGGCCGGCATCGAGCCGAACACCGCGCGCATCACCGAGCTGCTCGAGCGCTCGCTGATGCTGGTGACCGCGCTCAATCCGCACATCGGCTACGACAAGGCCGCGCAGATCGCCAAGAAGGCGCACAAGGAAGGCACGACATTGAAGGAATCGGCGCTGGCGCTGGGCCATCTGACCGAGGCCCAGTTCGATCAATGGGTGCAGCCGAAGAACATGTTGGGCGACTGACGGGCGCGTCGATACAATGACGCTCGTCCTTGCCGGGCGTCAGGTGCCCGGCGAGTCCGTCCGTTTTCGCGCCCGGTGACCGCTCGCCGGGCCAGCCCGCCCGAACTCCCGATCATGGTATCCGTGCCTCGCGCCGCCTCGCCCGACGATCTGCTGTCGCGCGCCGAAGAAATCCTGCACGACGTCTTCGGTCATCCGCGTTTCCGCGGCGAGCAGGGCCAGATCGTCACGCACGTGGCCGCCGGCGGCGACGCGCTGGTGCTGATGCCGACCGGCGGCGGCAAGTCGCTGTGCTACCAGGTGCCGTCGCTGCTGCGCGACGGGGTCGGCGTCGTCGTCTCGCCGCTGATCGCGCTGATGCAGGACCAGGTGGCCGCGCTGCGCCAGCTCGGCCTCAATGCCGCGTACCTGAACTCCACGCTCGATGCGCGCAGCGCGCGCGAGGTCGAGCGCGCGTTCGTCGACGGCGACCTGGACCTGCTGTACGTCGCGCCCGAGCGCCTGACGACGCCCGCCTGCCTGGACCTGCTGTCGCGCGGCCGGATCGCGTTGTTCGCGATCGACGAGGCGCACTGCGTGTCGCAGTGGGGGCACGATTTCCGGCCCGAGTACCTGCAGTTGTCGGTGCTGCACGAGCGTTTCCCGCTGGTGCCGCGGATCGCGCTGACGGCCACCGCCGACCCGCAGACGCGCGGCGAGATCATCCGGCGGCTGGCGCTGGACGAGGCGCGCGTGTTCGTGTCGAGCTTCGACCGGCCGAACATCCGCTACGCGATCGTCGACAAGACCGAGCCGCGCGCGCAGTTGCTGCGCTTCATCCGCGACGAGCATCCGGGGCAGGCCGGCATCGTCTATTGCCTGTCGCGCCGCAAGGTCGAGGAGACCGCCGCCTGGCTGGCCGAGCAGGGCATCGACGCGCTGCCGTATCACGCCGGCATGGACGCGGCGGTGCGCGCCGAGCACCAGGCGCGCTTCCAGCGCGACGACGCGCTGGTCATGGTCGCCACGATCGCGTTCGGCATGGGCATCGACAAGCCGGACGTGCGCTTCGTCGCGCACCTGGACCTGCCGCGCAGCATCGAGGGCTACTACCAGGAGACCGGCCGCGCCGGCCGCGACGGCCAGCCGGCCAGCGCGTGGATGACGTACGGCCTGGCCGACGTCGTCCAGCAGCGGCGGCTGATCGACACCTCCGAGGCCGACGACGCGCACAAGCGCCTGTCGACGGCCAAGCTCGACGCGCTGCTGGGCCTGTGCGAGACCGTCGGCTGCCGCCGGGTGCGGCTGCTCGACTACTTCGGCGAGGCCGGCCAGCCTTGCGGCAACTGCGACAACTGCCTGGACCCGCCCGAGACCTGGGACGCCAGCGATGCCGCGCGCAAGGCGCTGTCGTGCATCTACCGGACCGGCCAGCGCTTCGGCATCGGCTATCTGATCGACGTGCTGCGCGGCCGCGAATCGGACCGCATCCGCGCGTGGCAGCACGACAAGCTGGGCGTCTACGGCGTCGGCGCGGATCTGGACGATGCCGCGTGGCGCGGCGTCTTCCGCCAGCTCGTGGCGCTGGGCTTCGTGTGGGTCGACCACGACAACCACGGCGGCCTGCGGCTCGACGAATCGGCGCGGCCGGTGCTGCGCGGCGAGCTGCAGGTGCAGATGCGGCGCACCGTCAAGCGCGGCAAGCTGTCACGGGCGGGCAAGGCTGCCGCGCAGGTGGCGGCGCCGCTGACGGCCGCGGCGGCCGAGTTGCTGGGCCGGCTCAAGGCCTGGCGGCTGGGCGTCGCCAAGGAGCAGTCGGTGCCCGCCTACGTGATCCTGCACGACAGCACGCTGACCGAGCTCGCGCAGCGGCGGCCGCAATCGATCGAGGTGCTGCACGACGTGCCGGGCATCGGCGCCAGCAAGCTGCAACGCTACGGTGATGCGCTGCTCGAGGTGATCCGGCGCGATTGAACGGGCGCCATTAACGGGTGTGATTTGACAGGTACGGCTCCCCGGGGGGCGGGAGCCGGCGGCCGCACGTGATCGGCGGCCGCCCGGTTTCGCCCGGTTCGTTACTTCGCGGCTTCGGCCGCCTTGTCGCCGGCCGGCGCGGGGGCAGCGGGTTCGGACAGGCTGCCGCCGGCCTGGTTCGCCATGTAGACGACCGCGCGTCCGATCTCGAGGTCGTCGAAATCGCCGCCGCCCTGGGGGGCCATCGCCCCCTTGCCCTTCAGCGCCGAATGCAGCAGCGCGTCGTAACCGGTCTTGATCCGGGGGCCCCACGCGTCCTTGTCGCCGAGCTTGGGCGCGCCGGCCAGGCCGGCCGCGTGGCAGGTGCCGCACTGCGCCTTGAAGACTTCCTCGCCGCTCTTGAGCGTCCGCGGCCCGCTGGCGTCGCGCAACTCGAGCATCGCCACGGGCTTGATCCGCGCCGCGATCGCTTCTTCGCTCATCGAATCGGCGCCGGCCCCGTCGCGCGAGCCCGACGTCACGAAATTGACCAGCAGCACGATGATGAGGATCGGCACCACGAACGCCAGAATCACGACCGTGATGAGCTGCTTGGGTGTCTTGATAAATGCTTCGTGTTCGTCACTCATGCCTGATCCTGCCGCCCTGGCGCGGGAGAGGGGAAATCAAAACCCTGAATTGTAGAGGGAAATGGCGCAGGTGCGCGATGCCGGCGCGCATGGACTCGGAACGAAAAACCCGGTATCCTGCGCCCTCCCGTCGACGAGCGCCTCCGGATATCGGAACGCTCGCCAAGGCGCCCGTAGCTCAGTGGATAGAGTACTGGCCTCCGAAGCCAGGGGTCGCTGGTTCGATCCCAGCCGGGCGCGCCAATAAAATAAATCAAAAACTTACGCCAAGTTCGCAATGAACATGGCAGACGAAAAACGGTTGTGGGTTAAACCGTGGGGTAAGCCGGGAAAAGCTCGTTTGCGCTGGTTTGCCGTGAACCGAGCGTCGACCGCATGCCGCCGGCGATGCGGTTTCGCACGCCGCTGGCGCCCGGTCGGGCTGTACGATGCGGCGCCACTGCGGGCCGGCTCTTCATGACCCGATCGACCTTCGTCGAATGATCGGTGTGCGCGACGCCAGGACGCCGGGTAGGGCCGGCGCAGCAGCCTTCATGTTCTTCATGATGCCTTTACGTACGGGTCATGCGGCAGGTCTATGATATTTGGGAATGAACGCTCACACCCTCGCATGTCCATGCGAAGGAATACCGGAGCTTCCGGTTCTCAACCCTGAAAGGATCCACATCATGCATGCACGACGCATCCTCGCCGTCACGGCCATGGCCTTCGGCCTCAACGCCGGCTTGGCCCATGCGCAGCCGCAGGAGCGCGGCGACAGGGAGCCGCGCCACGAACAGCAGCGCCAGAACACGCCGTCCCGCGAAGTCCAACAACCCGGTCGCCAGGCAGGGCCGCAGCACGCGCAGGGCCGCCCGCCTGTTCGGCAAGCGGACCGGGGCCGGGGCGCCGGGCCGGAGCAGCGTTTCCACAGGGGCGACCGCCTGCCCTCCGACTACCGCAGCAAGCAGTTCGTGGTAGAGGACTGGCGCGGCCACAGGCTGAGCGCCCCGCCGCGCGGGCACCGCTGGGTGCAGGTCGGTGCGGACTACGTGCTGATCGCCATTGCCACAGGCGTTATCGCACAGATCGTCCTCAGCCACTGACAACGCCAAGACGCCGAGCCCACGATGGACCCCCTGCCCCACTCCCTCGAACGGAACGCTCGTGACCCCCTCGCCGCGCCGGCCGGCCTCTCGCGCAGAACGTTGATACGGCGCTGGGGCGGCGCGGCATGGGCGGTTCCGGCCGCGCGGCTCCTGGGCGGCTGTGCCGGCGGGTCGTCCGCTTCTTCGCCGCTGGCCTCGGCCGCCGCTGCGCAGGCGGCGGGTGCGAACTGGGCCACGGGCGGCACCGCCCGCATCGGCGCCGCGGTGCGTGCCGGAAACCCCTTCCTCGGCGCTGCGGCCACGACCTGCCACCTGACCTGCGAAGCCACCATCGGCCCCTGCCACACGCTCTCGCCCGAACGATCCGACATCAGCGACGGCTGGGACGGACTGCCCATGCACATGCAACTGCGCATCGTCGATACGCAGTGCCGGCTCATCGAGGGCGCCATCGTCGAGGTCTGGCACACCAACCACACCGGCGGGTATTCGGGCCGGATCGTGCAGATGTGCAACAACGACGAGGCCGACCTGGACCGCCAATTCTTCCGGGGCTGGCAGCGCACCGGCAAGGACGGCATCGTGCGCTTCGACAGTTGCTATCCGGGCTGGTACAGCAGCCGGGCCAACCACGTGCACCTGCGCGTGATGAAGGGCGGCTACGATCCGAGCGACTCGGCCACGGCCTGGATCACCACCCAACTGCTGTTCGCCGACGAACTCAACACCGCGATCTTCGGCAGCGCGCCGCTGTACCGGGACAAGGGCCAGCCCGACACCACGCTGGCCACCGACAACGTCGTGGGCCAGGAGCCGGACAAGTCGCCCTACCTGTTCGACGTGCGCAACGTCGGCGGCGTGATGCTGGCCTCCAAGACGCTGGCCATCCGCAGCAGCCTGGACGAGGCGGTGTGCAGGGCGCGGGGTGCACGCCCACCCCGGCGGAACGGTGGTCCGGAAGGCCCGGATGGACGCGGCCTCTTCCCCGGCGCGGGCAAGCCAGGATCACCGTCCTAACCGGGTCCGAATCCACTCGACACGGGCCAGCCGACACCGCCCGATCCGCAGCCTACCGATCCGAACGCGCCAGCGCTGCCGGTGGTGCCGGTGGTGCCGGTGGTGCCGGGATGCCCGGTTCCATCTGAAGAGGCTCCACACGCTTCAAGCACCTGTCGTGATGCGCACCGACAACGGACTGAATGCATACGTGGAGGCGGTTCCGCACAGCAATGGAAGGCTCGTTCAGATACGGGCGGACACGGGGTTCTATGCGGAGTTCTACATACAGACGGCGAGCGTGGACTTGTACCAAGTCGGGGAGATTCGAGGAGGCTCCATCACTCTCGGCCTGCCGCCGCGGAAGGACTACTATCCCACGCGGCCCGATTTGTTCTGGGCGCTGAATACGCCGCTCCGCCATTCCCTCGGTTTCAGTGCTTGTGCCCGCCCGAATGGTCGTGCGTCGCCGCGCCCGAGGCGTTCAGCGGATGCACGGGCACCTGCACCTGCAGGTCCTGCCGCTGGCCGGCGGCATTCTGGAACGTCAGCGTCAGCGGGACGACGTCGCCCGCCTTCACCTGCTGCGTCAGGTTCATCAGCATCACGTGGTAGCCGCCCGGCTTCAGCTCGACGGTCTTGCCGGCGGGCAACGCCAGCGACGGAATCTCGCGCATCTTCATCACGTCGCCCTGCATCGTCATCTCGTGGAGCTCGGTGGCGGCGGTCAGCGTCGAGCTGACGGCGACGAGGGTGGTGTCCTGGGCGGACGTCAGGCGCATGAACGCGCCGGTGCCAGACTGGCCGGGCACGGTCGAACGCACCCAGGCGTCCTGGACCTGGACCTGCGCGTGCGCGGCGGTGGCGAGCACGGAGGCGAAGGCCAGGGTGGCGAGACGATCGAAAAATCGCATGAGGAGCCTCGTATCGCTGATGGGTAAGGAGGAGCGCGCGGATAGCAGCGGTCGCGCCTCGCCGGCCATTATGACAGCGCGGTCGTCCGGCGCACCGGCAGAGGAAAAAGCGGCTTGGCCTGCTGTGCGGCGCGCGCTACCATGGGGCGCAGGTCAAGCCTGTCGCGCAGATCTCGTCCGTTTCCTTCGTCGAATCCCGGGCCCTCGTCTCGGCCCGCACGCATTCGATGTCAGGCTTGCCCGGGGTCCTTTCGACGAATGTCCACCCTGGGACCACCGGCCGATCGTTGGCGGGTCGCGTCCCGATTGACAGCGAAAGCAGCCGACATGCGCATCATCGAGAACTATGTATCGCCGACGCCTGCCGAATTGCAGGCGTTGAAGACACGCTTGAGCGTGAGCAGCCAGGACATGGCCGATCTGGTCTGTCTGGGGCAGGGATCGCAATGGCGCAAGTACACCGGCGGGACCAGCCCGCGGACGATGAGTCCGCACATGCTGTTCTTCCTGGCCGCGCAACTGGCATTGACCGACGACGAGATCGCCCGGGTATTCGCCCAGATGCGCGCCATTGGCGGCAAGTTCGAGACCGGACAGCACAAGTTGCGCGAAAACGGGCCGCCGACCGAGGTACGGGGCCTGCTCGAGCCGATCGCCGAGCCCCGGCCTGCCTCCGCCTCACCGCCGGAGCCCGCTCCGATATCCGCTCCGGACGACGAATCATCGGGCGGATAGCACGCCGATGACGACGAATGAAGACGGATGACGTCCTGATGCCGTAGTAAGGCGGGCGGATCGCGGCAAAGACCGACGGGTGGCGGCGCGGCGACGACCGGATCGCGGCTCGGGTGCGGGTATCGGTGGGGATGGCCATCGCGGGCGATCGTCGTGACCGGCGCGGGCCGCGGATTCTGTGCGGGCGCCGACATGCAGGCGCTCGGTTCGATTTCCAGCTCCGGGCAGTCGTCGGATGCCCAGGCATGGGTGGTGGCGGACGAGCAGATGAAGGCTTCGTTCACCAGCGAGGATTTCCGCGAGGGTGTCGCGCACTATCTGGAGAAGCGGCCGCCGCGGTTCACCGGCCGTTGACGCCGCCCGGCGAGTCTGGGCAATTGGCGCGGGACTGTGGCTTAATGCAAATAAGCGTCAGCCCCGCGTCAGCCATAGGTATCTCGCATGGAGCACAACGTCTCGTTGATCACGACCCTGGCTGCCGGCTTCGGGGTCGCGTTGATCCTCGGCTCGCTGGCCGAACGGGTCAAGCTGCCCGCGCTCGTCGGTTACCTGGTGGCCGGCATGATCATCGGGCCGGCCACGCCCGGGTTCGTCGCGGACATGCAGATCGCCGCGCAACTGTCCGAGATCGGCGTGATGCTGCTGATGTTCGGCGTCGGGCTGCATTTCTCGCTGCGCGACCTGCTGTCGGTCAAGCGGCTGGCGATTCCGGGCGCGGTCGTGCAGATGACGATCGCCACGCTGCTCGGCGCGTCGCTGGCCGGCTGGTGGGGCTGGGGCTGGGGCGCCGCTCTGATCTTCGGGCTGTCGCTGTCCTGCGCGAGCACCGTCGTGCTGCTCAAGGCGCTCGAGGCGCGCGATCTGCTCGACACGATGAACGGCCGCATCGCCGTCGGCTGGCTGGTCGTCGAGGACCTTGCCTGCGTGCTGGTGCTGGTCCTGATGCCGCCGCTGGCCGGGCTGCTGTCCGGTGCCGGCGCGGGCGGCGAGGCGGCCCCGGCGATCGATGTGCTGTGGCCGACGATCGGTCGCACGGTCCTGGAGGTGGCGGCCTTCGTCGGCCTGATGCTGGTGGTCGGACGGCGGCTGCTGCCGTGGCTGCTGTGGGAGGTTTCGCGGACCGGCTCGCGCGAGTTGTTCACGCTGGCGATCATCGCGACCGCGATCGGCATCGCGGTGGGCGCCGCCAAGCTGTTCAGCGTGTCGTTCGCGCTCGGCGCGTTCTTCGCCGGCATGGTGATGCGCGAATCCGAGTTCAGCCACCGCGCCGCGCAGGAGTCGCTGCCGCTGCGCGACGCGTTCTCGGTGCTGTTCTTCGTGTCGGTCGGCATGCTGTTCGATCCGGCGGTCGTCGTCGAGCAGCCCGTGCAGTTGATCGCCGTCGTCGCGATCGTCGTGTTCGGCAAGACCTTCGCGGCGCTGGGGCTGGTGCTCGCCTATCGCTATCCGTTGAACACGGCGCTGACGGTGGCGGCCAGCCTCGCGCAGATCGGCGAGTTCTCGTTCATCCTGGCCGGCCTGGGTCTGGCGCTCGGCGTGCTGCCGGCCAAGGGCATGAGCCTGGTGCTGGCCGGTTCGCTGATCTCGATCGCGATCAACCCGCTGGTGTTCGCGCTGATCGAGCCGGCGCGGCGCTGGATTCTCGGACGTTCGCCGCTGGCGCGCTGGCTCGAGCAGCGCGACGACCCTTATGCCGAGCTGCCGCACGATACCGAGCGCAAGTACCTGCAGGGGCAGGTGGTGCTGGTCGGCTACGGCCGCGTCGGGCGGCGCATCGCGGCCGTGCTCGACGCGGGCGGCGTGCCGTACGTGGTCGCCGAGGAGAACCGCGAGCTGGTCGAGGATCTGCGCCGGCACGGGCGGGCCGCAGTGGCCGGCAATGCCGCCGATCCGGTCGTGCTCGTGCAGGCCCACGTGTCGAACGCGGCGATGCTGGTGATCGCCACGTCGCGGCCGCTGGACGTGCGGGCGATGGCCGAGACGGCGCGCCTGCTGAACCCGTCGATCGAGATCGTCGTGCGCACGCACAGCGAGACCGAATCGCAGATGCTGCGCAACGAGGGCGTGGGCACCGTGTTCTTCGGCGAGGAGGAGCTGGCGCGCGGCATGGCGGCGCACGTCGTGCAGCGCTTCGCGCCGCGATCGCGCAACGCGTCGCCGTCGCCCGCCTGAGCGTCCACGCGGATCCGCCACGGTGAGCTGGCGATCGATCATCGCCGGCCGCCCGGCGGGCCTGAGCGCTCGCGCGGATCCGCCGGGCGGCGCGGGCCGATCATGGCCTCCGCACTTTGCCTGGTCATCCCGGCTATGGCATCGTGCCGGACATGCAAAGGCTGACCATATCGATCGACGACGACCTGGCCGAGGCGCTCGATGCGTTGATGGCGTCGCGCGGTTACGAGAACCGCTCCGAAGCGTTTCGTGATCTGATCCGACGCGAACTGGGGATGGGCCAGTTGCAGAGCCGCCCCGACGTCGCCTGCGTGGCGACGCTGACCTACGTCTACGATCACCACGAACGCACGACGGCCAACCGGATCATGGACATGCAGCACGGGCATCACGAGCTGACTGTCTCGACGATGCACGCGCACCTGAGCCACGATCTGTGCGTCGAGACGACGATCCTGCGCGGGCCGGGCGACCGGGTGCAGGCCTTCGCGCAATCGGTGCTCGCCCAACGCGGTGTCCGCCACGGCTACCTGCACGTGGTGCCGGTCGCCTCGCTGGCGGACGGGGGGGGCGTGCACGGGCACGCTCCGGCGCCCCGCGGATGAAATCCCGCGTCCAGTTCCGTCTGCGTCTGTATCGCGACGAGAACATCGCGATCGGTCCCGGCAAGGTCGCGCTGCTCGAGGCCATCGCCGAAACCGGCTCGATCTCGGCCGCCGCGCGCCAGCTCGGCATGTCGTATCGCCGCGCCTGGGTGCTGATCGACGAGATGAACCGCGAGCTGGTCGCGCCGGTCATCGAGACCGCCGCTGGCGGCGCGCACGGCGGCGGCTCGTCGCTGACGCGTATCGGCGAGCAGGTGGTCACCCGTTACCGCGCGGTCGAGAGCGCCGCTCGCATCGCCGCCGCCGCCGACCTGGCGGCGCTGCACGCGCTGCTGGCGCCCTGATCGTCGTTTCCGGCATTTTCCGGTCGCTCCCGGTCCGGATCGGGCGGCGGACGACTATGCAACAATGCGTGATATCCGTACCGATATGACGAAGGAATGGACGCGCCGTTCGACTGGTCGCCGCTGCTGCTGTCGCTGAAGGTCGCCGGAGTGGCCACGCTGGTCGCGCTATGGTTGGGCGTGGCGCTGGGCTGGGTGTTCGCGCGGCGGCCGTTCTTCGGCAGTGTCGTCATCGAGGCCATTTGCATGCTGCCGCTGGTGCTGCCGCCGACCGTCGTCGGCTACGCGATCCTGGTGGCCGCCGGGCGCCGCAGCCCGCTCGGCGCCTGGCTGCGCGAGCATCTCGGCTACACGATCATCTTCAGTTGGCACGGCGCGGTCGTCGCCTCGGCGGTGGTCGCCTTTCCGCTGGTGCTCAAGTCGGCGAGCGCGGCGTTCGTCGGCGTCGACCGCACGCTCGAGGCGGCGGCTGCCACGCTGCGCCAGCCGCCGTGGGCGGTGTTCGTGCGCGTGACGCTGCCGCTGGCCTGGCCGGGCATCCTGGCCGGCACGCTGCTGGCCTTCGCGCGGGCGATGGGCGAGTTCGGCGCGTCGCTGATGGTCGCCGGCTCGATCCCCGGCCAGACGCAGACGCTGTCGATGGCGATATACGACGCGGTCCAGGCCGGGCACGACCGGTACGCGTTGTGGCTCGTGCTGATCACCTCGGCGATCTCGGTTTTCGTGCTGGTCGCGTCGAACCGGCTGTTCACTCTACGTTGATTGAAGGAGGCTCCCGTGTCGCAGACCCTGTTCGGATCGCTGTTCGTCACGGTGTCGGGACGGCGGCCGAGATTGCCTTCGCCGTCTTCGGCGGGATCGATGCCGCGGCGCCGCGGGCTGCGCGCGGCCGTCGCGTTCGCAGCCGCCACCCTCGTCGCGAGCCCGATGGCGGCCTGCGCGCAGTCGCTGACGGTGTCGGCCGCCGCCAGCCTGACCGATGCGTTCAAGACGCTGGCGCCGCAGTTCGAGGCCGCCAATCCGGGCGTCACGCTGCGGCTGAACTTCGGCGCGTCCGGCGCCTTGCTGCAGCAGATCACGCAAGGCGCGCCGGCTGACGTGTTCGCCAGCGCCGACCAGGAGACGATGGATCGCGCGGTCGCGCAGAAGCTCGTCGATCCGGCCACGCGCGTCGACTTCGTGTCCAACTCGCTGGTGCTGATCGAGCCGGCCAGCGGCGGGACCGGCCTGAAGTCGCTCGGCGACCTGAGCGGCCCGGCGGTCAAGCGGATCGCGATCGGCAAGGTGGCGACGGTGCCGGTCGGCCGCTACACGAAGGAGGCGCTGGAGTCGGCGAACCTGTGGAGCGCGCTCGAACCGAAGTTCGTGCAGGCCGACAACGTGCGCCAGGTGCTCGACTACGTCAGCCGCGGCGAGGTCGACGCGGGCTTCGTCTACCGGACCGACGCGGCGACGCGGACGGGCAAGGAGCAGGGCGGGGTCGAGGTCGTGCTGACGGCCAGCGGCCACAAGCCGGTCCGCTATCCGGTCGCCGTCGTGCAGGGCTCGTCGAACGCGGCGGCGGCCGCGCGGTTCGTCACGTTCCTGTCGAGCGAGCCGGCCCGGCAGGTGCTCGAGCGCTACGGCTTCGGAGCGCCGTGATCGACGTCGACATCCGGCTCGACGTCAGTGACGGCCAGCGCCGCTTCGACCTGGATGTCCGTTTTGCGACCGACGCGCGGTTCGCCGCGCTCTATGGCCCGTCGGGCGCCGGCAAGACGCTGACGCTGCAGGCGATCGCCGGCCTGCTGCGGCCGCGCGACGGCCACGTCCGCATCGGCGGCCGGACGCTGTTCGACGCGTCGGCCGGCATCGACGTGCCGGCGCCGGCGCGGGAGCTCGGCTACCTGTTCCAGCACTACGCGCTGTTTCCGCACCTGAGCGTGCGGCAGAACATCGCCTTCGGGCTGACGAGCTGGTGGCGCAGGCGGCTGGCGCCCGACGATGCGCGGCGCGTCGACGGCCTGCTCGATGCGTTCGGCCTGCGCGAGATGGCCGACAGCCGGCCGCGGCACCTGTCCGGCGGCCAGCAGCAGCGGGTCGCGCTGGCGCGGGCGCTGGCCTGCTCGCCGCGCGCGCTGCTGCTAGACGAACCGTTCGCCGCGCTCAATCCGATGCTTCGAGATTCGCTGCGCGCCGAGCTGGCCGCGGTCTGCCGCGATCGCGGCATCCCGGCGTTGATGATCTCGCACGACGTCGACGACGTGCTGGCGCTGGCCGACGTCGCGTTCATCTACGACGGCGGCCGCATCGCCCGCAGGGTCGATCTGATGGACGCCGGGCGCGCCGCGGCACGCTCGGTTATCCTCGATGGATTGCCTTTCCAGGACATTCCGGGACATCCGCGTTGATGCTCTGCCTCCCCGCCCCGAAGGGCGGGGTTTCTCGCGAGGAAACTGATGAACAAACCCGCTGAACCCGCCGCGTTCGCCGAGACGGCGCACGCCTATCCCGAGCAGTTCCTGTACATCGACGGCGAATTCATCGGCGCCTCGGCGCGCGCCGGCTCGCCGGTGCGCAACCCGGCGACCGGACAGGTCCTCGGCCAGTTGCCGCACGCGACCGCCGACGATCTGCAGCGCGCGCTACTGGCCGCCGAGCGCGCGTTCGCGACGTGGAAGACCTCGGCGCCGCTCGAGCGTTCGGCGATCCTGCGCCGGGTCGGGCAGATGGCGCGCGACCGGGCGCAGCAGATCGGCCGCGGCATCACGATGGACATGGGCAAGCCGCTGACCGAGGCCGTCGGCGAGGTCCTGTCCTGCGCCGAGCACTGCGACTGGCACGCCGAGGAATGCCGGCGCATCTACGGCCGCGTGATTCCGGCGCGGCTGCCGAACGTGCGCCAGTTGGTGCTGCGCCAGCCGGTCGGCGTCTGCGCGGCCTTCACGCCGTGGAACTTCCCGCTCAACCAGGCGATCCGCAAGATCGCCGCCGCGATCGGCGCCGGCTGCACGATCGTCATCAAGGGCCCCGAGGACGCGCCGAGCGCGGTCGTCGAGCTCGCACGGATGTTCGACGAGGCCGGCCTGCCGAAGGGCGTGCTGAACATCGTCTGGGGCGTGCCGCATGAGGTGTCGCAGGCGCTGATCACGTCGCCGATCGTCCGCAAGGTGTCGTTCACCGGCTCGGTGCCGGTCGGCAAGCAGCTCGCCGCGCTGGCGGGCCAGCAGATGAAGCGGATGACGATGGAGCTGGGCGGGCATTCGCCGGTGGTCGTGTTCGACGACGCCGACATCGATCGCGCGGCCAAGCTGCTGTCGGGATTCAAGTTCCGCAACGCGGGCCAGGTCTGCGTGTCGCCGACGCGCTTCTACGTGCAGGAGAAGGCGTTCGACAGGTTCATGGCCGCGTTCATCGCCGCGGCCCGGTCGATCAAGGTCGGCGATGGTCTCGATCCCGAATCGAGCATGGGGCCGCTCGCGCACGAGCGGCGCGTGCCGGCGATCGCGTCGTTCGTCGAGGACGCCACGCGCCGCGGCGGCCGCGTCGAGACCGGCGGCAAGCGCATCGGCTCGGCCGGCAACTTCTTCGAGCCGACGGTCCTTACCCAGGTGCCCGACGACAGCCTGGTGATGACGACCGAGCCCTTCGGTCCGGTCGCGCCCTGCGTGCCGTTCAAGACCATCGACGAAGTGCTGCAGCGGGCCAATTCGCTGCCCTACGGTTTGTCGTCCTATGTGTTCACGACGTCGACGAAGAACGCGCTGGCGATGCAGAACGGCCTGGAGGCGGGCAACGTCAACATCAACCACTTCGGCCAGGCGCTGCCCGAGGTGCCGTTCGGCGGCGTCAAGGACAGCGGCATCGGCTCCGAGGGCGGCACCGAGACCTTCGACGGCTACCTGACGACGAAGTTCGTCACGCAGATGGATTGACGGCATGGTCGCGGTGACGGACGCGGCGCCCGGCGGCGCCGCTGCCGACGAGGCCGCCGCCCGCGCGCTGATCGCGCGGCTGCGGGCGCGCGCGACGCGGCGCGCCGTCCGCCACCAGGGCGCGACGATCGTCTGGCACTGCTTCGGCGACGGGCCGCCGGTCGCGCTGCTGCATGGCGGGCACGGAAGCTGGTTGCACTGGGTGCGCAACATCGAGCCGCTGGCCGAGCGCCACAGCCTGTGGGTGGCCGACATGCCCGGCTATGGACTGTCCGACGTGCCGGCCGGGCACGACCGGCACAACGCGTCGATCGCGCCGCTGGTCGACATCGTGGCCGGTTCGCTGCGAACCCTGTGCGTGGAGCAGTGCGCACCGCTGGATGTCGTCGGCTTCTCGTTCGGCGGGTTGGTGGCCGCGCACGTGGCCGAGCGGCTCGCGCAAGCGTCGGTCGCAGGATCCTCTGACCTTCCCGGTGCCGTCGTGCGGCGGCTGGTGCTGCTGGGGCCGGCCGGCCACGGCGGGCCGCGAAGGCCGCGCGGCGAGCTGGTCAACTGGCGCTTCGCCGCGCACCGGCGCGACGCCGGCGCGCTGCGCGAGGCGATGCGCCATAACCTCGCCGTGCATATGTTGCACGCCGACGCGTCGATCGATCCGCTGGCGATCGCCGTGCATACCGATTCGTGCATCGCCACGCGTTTTCGCAGCAAGGAGATCTCGCGCGCCGGCGGCCTGGTCGAGCTGTTGGCGCGGCGGATCGCGCGCGGCGGGCAGACCTCGGTGATCTGGGGCGAGCACGATGCGACGGCCGAGCCGGCGTGGGTCGTCGAGCACGTCGCGCCCGGTCACGTCGCGATCGCGCCGGGCGCCGGGCATTGGGTGCAGTACGAGGGGGCCGGCTTCATCAACGCGCGGCTGGAGGAGCTGCTGGCGCGCTGAGAGACTGCGCGCCGCGCTATGCTGCGCGACATGCGCAAGAAATCGCCCGAATCCCTGCCCGCTCCCCGTGACGACGAGTTGCTGCGGCTGCCCCTGTTCGAGGGCCTGCCGCTGGCGCGGATCGTCGTCGTCGACGACGCGCGTCGCGCCGACGAGGCCCGCGACGAGCTTATCGGCCGCGCGGCCGTCGGTTTCGATACCGAGTCGCGGCCGACGTTCACGCGCCAGCAGACGTCCGACGGACCGCACCTGGTGCAGTTCGCGACCGAGGAGCGCGCCTACCTGTTTCCGACGCACGTGGCGGCCGGCGTCGAGGCCGTGGTGGCGCTGCTCGCCCGGCCGGGGCTGTTGAAGGTCGGCTTCGGCCTGGCCAGCGACCGGCTGTTGATCGCCCGGCGCTGGCAGACCGAGGTCGCCGACCTGGTCGACCTGGACCAGCGCTTTCGCGCGCTGGGTTTTCGGCGATCGCTGGGCGTCAGGGCCGCGGTGGCGTTGACGATGGGGAGGCGCTTCGTCAAGTCCAAGAAGATCTCGACCTCGGACTGGTCGCGCGCGCAGCTCGACGACCGGCAGAAGCTGTACGCGGCCAACGACGCTTATGCCGCGCTGCGCGTGCATCTGGCCTTCGATCCGGAGGCCCTGCGCGCGCAGGGCGGCGCCCGCGGCGTCGAGGCGACGCCGGACATGCGCCAGGCCAAGGAGACGCCGGACGCACGCTAAGGACGGTTGCTCCGCGCTTATTTCTTGCGCGACTCGGTTTCGGACTGGAAACGCTGCGTCGCGGCCTCGACGGCCTTCTGGTGCACGGCGGCCAGCGCCTCGCGCGCGTCGCGGGCGCGTTTCGATGCCGCCATCATCGGCGCGTAGTGTCCCTGGAAGTGCGGGAAAACGTGGCGCGAGACCAGGTCGTAGCTCTTGCGCGTCGCGTCGAAGTTGGCCCAGTTGTGCGCCAGCATCAGGTAGGCGCCGAAGCCGCCGTTCGACTGGTCCCACAGCCGCTGGACCTGCTTGACGACCATGTCGGGCGTGCCGATCGCGCCCATGCCCGATTCATTGACGAAGGCGATCATCTCCTTGATGTTGCTGCCCGGAACGGCCATCTGCGGGAAGGCGGCCACCGCCTGGAAATAATCGAACCAGTGCTCGATGCCGTATTCGACGTCCCGATAGGCCTGGTCCATCGATTCGGCGCAATGCACGAGGCCGACCAGCCGCCACTTGCTGCGATCGACGCGCGTATTGTAGTGCGCGGCTTGCTGCTCCATTACGTCCCAGTGCAGCGCCAGCGCGTCGAAGCCGGCCGCCGTGGTCGCGCCGATCGACAGCAGGCCCAGGCCGTAGCGTCCGGCCAGCTTCGGTCCGGTCGGCGAGGCCACCGCGGCGACGGCGACGTCGAACAGCGGATTCGAGTAAGGACGCAGGTGCAGCCGCGCATCGCGCAGGTCCCAGCGATCGTTCTTGAACGTGACGGGCTCTTCGCTGGTCAGCAGGCGGACGATGATGTCGGTGCCCTGCTCGAGCAGCGGGCGCGTCTGTTCTTGCGACAGCCCCACCATGATGCCGTCGCTGGGTAAGGATCCGGGTCCCATGCCGAGCATGATCCGGCCGCGCGTCAGGTGGTCGAGTTGCACGAAGCGCTCGGCGATCCAGAACGGATTATGGTAGCTGACGCTGACGACGCCGCTGCCCAGGCGGATGCGCCGCGTGCGCTCGGCGGCCACGGCCATGAAGATCTCGGGCGACGCGCTCAGCTCGGTGCCGGCCGAATGATGCTCGCCGACCCAGGCTTCATCGTAGCCGCAGCGATCGAGCCATTGGATCAGCTCCAGGTCCTGTTCGAGCGCGAGCGTGGGGTTGATGCCGGGCTTGTGGAAAGGAGCGAGGAAGATGCCGAATCGCATCCGTCGATTCATGTCTGTCTCCGATATGTGAGTGGAGTCGCCCGGCGATCCGAAAACCCTTAGGGCGCCGATGACGGTCGTTTGTCGCCGGGGTCCAGGTGTTTTACACTCGACGAAGCTCCGCTGTCCATCCGGATGTCATCGAACTCGGTATGAAGAGGATCGGCATCGGTCTCCGGTTTCCTCTCATGCAGGCCATCCCCGTCGTGTCTACGTCGACCCCGTCTTCGAATCGTCCCTTCATCGTCGGCATCGGCGGTACGACCCGCGTCGGGTCCACGTCCGAGCGCGCGCTGGCCATCGCCCTCGACCACGCGATGCAGCTCGGCTGCGAGGTGCTCGCCTTCGGCGCGGGCCAGATTCCGATAGAGCCCTATGATCCGAGCCGCGTCGAGCGCAGCCCGCAGGCCGTCGCGCTGGTCGACGCGCTGCGCCGCGCCGATGGCGTGATCGTCGCGACGCCCGCGTATCACGGCGGCATCTCGGGACTGGTCAAGAACACGATCGATTTCGTCGAAGACATGCGCGACGATCCGGCGCCTTATTTCGAGGGACGCGCGGTCGGCTGCATCGTCTGCGCCGAGGGCGCGCAGGCGATGGGTACGACGCTGTCGGCGCTGCGCGGGGTCGTACACGCGCTGCGCGGCTGGCCGACCCCTTATGGTGCGACCGTGCAGTCGTCGACCGATCCGTTCGGCGTGCGCCGCGGCACGGCCGATCCGGCGGCGCTGCGCGCGTGCCGGATCGTGGCCGAGGAGGTCAGCCAGTTCGCGCACGCGATGCTCGCGGCCCGCACCCGCTGAGCACGCGAGCCGGCGCCCGCGGCCGGCTCCGCTCGCGGCCGGCATCGCTTCCCGGGCGCGACCGCCGTCCGCCGCCCTACGACACGCCGTTAGTCGGCGTGCGGGTGGTCGTGTGAATGCCGTCGTACAGCGACAGGTATGCGCGCGCCGGGGCTTCCCACGACACGTCGGCACGCATGCCGGCCTGCCGTAGCGCGGCCCAGCGCGGCGGCGACGCGAACGCGTCGATCGCGCGATGCACGGCCTCGGCGAGCCCTTGCGGGCTCGCGTCGTCGAAGGTGAAGCCGTTGGCCTGCCGGCCGGTCGCGGCGGCCTCGCGCTCGTCGAACACGGTGTCGGCCAGCCCGCCGACCTTGCGTACGATCGGCACCGAGCCGTAGCGCAGGCCGTAGAGCTGCGTCAGCCCGCACGGCTCGAAGCGAGACGGCACGACGATCGCGTCGGCGCCGGCGAAGATCCGGTGCGCCAGCGGCTCGTCGAAACCGGTGGCCAGCGCGACCTGGTCGGGCGCGGCCTGCGCCAGCGCGCGAAAGCCGTGCTCGAGCGCCGGATCGCCGGCGCCGAGCACGACGATCCGCACGCCGCGCGCCAGCAAGCCGGGCGCGGCGCTCAGCAGCAGATCGAGACCCTTCTGCTCGCTGAGCCGGCTGACGACGGCCAGCAAGGGCGCGGCCGGCGCCGGGCCGCCGCGTCGGCGGGCGTCGCCGCTCGCGCCCCCGCTGTCGCTGGGGCTCGCCGAGCCGCGTCCGCCGTCGCCCGGATTCGTTGCGCCGCGACCGTTCAGTCCGAACTCGTCGAGCAGCGCCTGCCGGCAGCGTTCCTTGCCGGCCGGGGCGGCCGCCGAGTAATGCGCGTACGGGGCGGCCAGCGCCGGGTCGCGCGACGGATCCCATTCGTCGGTGTCGGCGCCGTTCAGGATGCCGCGCAGGCGGCTCGCGCGAGCGCGGATCAGGCCGTCGAGCCCATACCCGAACGCGGGCGTGGCGATCTCGCGCGCATAGGTCGGGCTGACGGTCGTGATCCGGTCCGCGCACAGCAGCGCGGCCTTCATGAACGACAGCTCGCCATGGAACTCGATGCCTTCGGCGTCGAGCCAGTCGACCGGCAGGCCCAGCGCGCCGGCCTTTGCCATCGGGAACAGGCCCTGGAACGCCAGGTTGTGGATCGTGAACACCGTGCGCCGGCGCAGCGTCGGGTGCCGGCTCAGGTAGAACGGCGCCAGCGCCGCGTGCCAGTCGTGCGCGTGCAGGACATCGGGCACCCAGCCGGGCAGCAATTCGCCGCTGGCGATGCGCGCGCCGACCCAGGCCAACAGCGCGAAGCGCTCGGCGTTGTCGGCCCAGCCCGCGCCCTGGTGGTCGACATACGGATTGCCGTCGCGCGCGAAGCACCAGGGCGCGTCGATCGCGATGACGGGCAGGTCGCCCGCCGGGCGGCGGCCCGGTATGCGGCCGGCCAGCAGCGCGACCCGCGCCGCGCCGAACACCGGTCCGAATGGCGTGCCGACCGGCTCGACCGGCCCGAGCCGGGCCAACTCGCGCAGCACGGCCGGGTAGCCGGGCAGCAGCAGCCGCGCGTCGGCTCCCAGCCGGTTCTGCGCGGCGGGCAGCGCGCCGGCGACGTCGGCCAGACCGCCGGTCTTGATCAGCGGATGGGCCTCGGCGGCGACGTGCAGGATGCGCGTCGGCCGCGCCGGGACGGCGGCACCTGCCATCACCGGCCGTCGGACGACGAGTCGAGCCGCGCGAGCATCTGGCGGGTGACCAGCGTGATGCCGCGTTCGGTGCGGCTGAAGCGCTGCGCGTCGAGCTCGTGGTTGTCGCCGATGACCATGCCTTCGGGGATCTTGCAGCCGTGGTCGACGATGCAGCGGTTGAGCCGCGCGCCGCGGCCGACCTCGACCTCGGGCAGCAATACCGAATCGGCGACGCTCGTGTACGAGTGCACGCGGCAATTGGAGAACAGCAGGCTGCGATGCAGGTAGCCGCTGATGATGCACCCGCCCGAGACCAGCGATTCGATCGCCATGCCGCGGCGGTTCTGCCAGTTGTGGACGAACTTGGCCGGCGGCAACTGCTCCTGGTGCGTCCAGATCGGCCACTCGGTGTCGTACAGGTTCAGCGCCGGCGTCGTCGCGGTCAGGTCGATGTTCGCTTCCCAGTACGCGTCGAGCGTGCCCACGTCGCGCCAGTAGGCCTCGCCGCCGGGCGCGCCGCCGACGCTGGACAATTCGAACGGATGCGCGATCGCATCACCGCGGGCGACGGCCGTCGGCACGATGTTGCGGCCGAAGTCGTGCGCCGAGTCGTTGTCGTCCGCGTCGGCGGTCAGGATGTCGTACAGGTATTCGGCATCGAAGATGTAGATGCCCATGCTGGCCAGCGACGAGTGCGGCTTGCCGGGCATGCTCGGCGGGTCGGCGGGTTTTTCGAGGAACGCGGTGATGTGGTTGCGCGCGTCCACGGCCATCACGCCGAACTCGGTCGCCTCACCGCGCGGCACCTCGATGCAGCCGACCGTGCAGGGCTTGCCGCTGGCCACGTGGTATTCGAGCGCGATCCGGTAGTCCATCTTGTAGACGTGATCGCCGGCCAGCACGACGATGTAGTCGGCGCCGCCGTAGCCGCGGACGATCTCGATGTTCTGGTACACGGCGTCGGCCGTGCCGCGGTACCAGGCGTTCTCGTTGATCCGCTGCTGCGCGGGCAGCAGGTCCATGAACTCGTTGAACTCGGGCTTCAGGAAGGTCCAGCCGCGCTGGATGTGGCGCAGCAGGCTGTGCGACTTGTACTGCGTCAGCACGCCGATGCGCCGGATGTCGGAATTCAGGCAGTTGGACAGCGCGAAATCGATGATGCGGAACTTGCCGCCGAAATACACGGCCGGCTTGCAGCGCACGTCGGTCATCTGCTTGAGCCGGCTGCCGCGGCCTCCGGCCAACACGAATGCGTAGGCGCGCTTGGAAAGTTGCGAGCGCTCCGTCTGACTGCGTCTCATCGTCACCATTTCCTGATGTTGCCCCGCGGACCGGGGCGATCCGTCGCGGGCAAGGGGGAGCATAGATCGATCCGGACGGCCGGTGTTGTCCAGTGCGGTCCGCCCGCCGGTCGTCTTCCGGTAATAGTCGCGCCAAAACGGTTTCCTTCCTAGCGTTTCGGTCGAAAAGCGTGCGAGAAAGGTTCCAGGATGGGGCGGCGACGGCCTTCCGTCGGGCATCGGACCGGCGGTTGTCGCAGAACGGTTCATGTCCCACCGATGCCGGCGTATTCAGTGGACAATAGTGCGGTGGCGCACACTCGACCCCTCCTTCCATGACACAAGAAAATCCCCTCCAGTTGGAGCGTTTCGCGTTCGACGAGTTGAAGAACGACCCGGCGTCGCTGACGCGCTCGCTGGCGTCGAGCCTGCTGTTCGACATCGGCAAGGACCCGGCCACGGCGATGGGCCAGGACTGGTACCAGTCGGTCGCGCGGATCGTGCGCGACCGGCTCGTCGAGCGCTGGATGGACACGACCCGCGCGCAGTACACCGGCGACGTCAAGCGCGTGTACTACCTGTCGATGGAGTTCCTCGTCGGCCGCGCGCTGTCCAACAGCCTGCACGCGCTGGACCTGTACGACGTGCTGGGCGGCGCGCTGCGCGAGCTGGGCCTGGACCTGGACGAGTTGCGCGCCGAGGAGCCCGATGCGGCGCTGGGCAACGGCGGCCTGGGCCGGCTGGCCGCGTGCTTCATGGATTCGCTGGCGACCGAGGCGTTGCCCAGCTACGGCTACGGCATCCGCTACGACTACGGCATGTTCGCGCAGCGGATCCACGACGGCCACCAGGTCGAGCAGCCGGACGACTGGCTGCGCAGCGGCAATCCCTGGGAGTTCCCGCGGCCCGAGCGGACGTTCCCGATCCGCTTCGGCGGCTGGGTGCGGCACGATCCGGACGGCGCGCACTGGGTCGACACCGAAGAGGTGCTGGCGATGGCGTACGACACCGTGGTGCCCGGCTACGGGACGCGCGCGGTCAACACGCTGCGCCTGTGGCACGCCAAGGCCTCGCAGGCGCTGGACCTGTCGCTGTTCAACCAGGGCGACTACATGCGGGCCGTGCAGAGCAAGAACCTGTCCGAGAACGTCACCCGCGTGCTGTATCCGGACGATTCGAGCTACCAGGGCCGCGAGCTGAGGCTGCGCCAGGAATACTTCTTCGTCAGCGCGTCGATCCAGGACATCCTGCATCGGCACATGCACGACCACGCCCGCTTCGATACGCTGGCCGACAAGGTCGCGATCCACCTGAACGACACGCATCCGGCGATCGCGATCCCCGAGCTGATGCGGCTGCTGGTCGACGTGCACCGCCTCGATTGGGAGCAGGCCTGGGATCTGTGCAAGCGGATCTTCTCGTACACGAACCACACGATCATGCCGGAGGCGCTCGAGACCTGGCCGGTCGAGATGATGCGCAGCCTGCTGCCGCGCAACCTGGAGATCATCTTCGAGATCAACCGCCGCTTCCTCGACGAGGTCCGCGAAAGCTTCCCGGACGACGAGGACCTGCTCAAGCGGGTGTCGCTGATCGACGAGGGCGGCGAGCGCCGCGTGCGGATGGCCTGGCTGTCGGTGGTCGCCAGCCACAAGGTCAACGGCGTGTCCAAGCTGCACAGCGACCTGATCCAGCAGACGCTGTTCGCCGACTTCGTCCGGATCTTTCCGGACCGCTTCTGCAACAAGACCAACGGCATCACGCCGCGGCGCTGGCTCGCGTACGCGAACCGCGGCCTGGCGACGCTGATCGATTCGCGGATCGGCCCCGGCTGGCGCAAGGACCTGGACCAGCTCGCGCGGCTGCGCGAGCACGCGCAGGACGCGGCGTTCATCGACGCGTTCGCGCGGGTCAAGCACGAGAACAAGGTCCGCCTGGCCGACCACATCCGCCACACGCAGGGCCTGTCGATCGATCCGGCGTCGATGTTCGACGTGCAGATCAAGCGGATGCACGAGTACAAGCGCCAGTTGCTGAACGTGCTGCACGTGATCAGCCGCTACCAGGCGATCCTCGACGCGCCCGATGCCGATTGGGTGCCGCGCACGTTCCTGTTCGCGGGCAAGGCGGCGTCCGCCTACCGGATGGCCAAGCTGATCATCAAGCTGATCAACGACGTGGCGGCCCGGGTCAATCACGATCCGCGCGTCAACGAGCTGATGAAGGTCGTGTTCGTGCCGAACTACAGCGTGTCGCTGGCCGAGCTGATCATGCCGGCGGCGAACCTGTCCGAGCAGATCTCGACGGCCGGCACCGAGGCCTCGGGCACCGGCAACATGAAGTTCGCGCTGAACGGCGCGCTGACGATCGGCACGCTCGACGGCGCCAACATCGAGATCGGCGAGCAGGTCGGCGCCGACAACATCTTCATCTTCGGCTTGAAGACGCCCGAGGTCGCCCAACTGCGCGCCGACGGCTACGACCCGATGACCTGGTACGAGAAAGATCCGGTGCTGCGACGCGTGATCGACGCGATCGCCGCCGGCGAGTTCTCGCCGGACGAGCGCCATCGGTTCATGCCGATCGTCGATTCGCTGCTGCGCCAGGGCGATACCTACATGCTGCTGGCCGATTTCGCCGACTACGTGAAATGCCAGGGACGCGTCGATGCGCTGTACCGCGATCCGGCCGACTGGCATCGCCGCGCACTGGCGAACGTCGCCGGCATGGGTGTGTTTTCGAGCGACCGAACGATTCGCGAATATGCGCAAGAAATCTGGCACGTCCGTCCGATCAACCCGTAAGGGTGCCCCCGACCCCGCCGCTGTCGCTCCCGTCGAGGCGACTGGTTCGACCGAGGAGGCCAAGGTGACCAGGGCCACCAAAGCCACTGAGGCGGCGGAGGAGGCCAAGGCCACCAAGGCGACCGACGGGACCAAGGCGGCTAAGGCGGCTAAGGCGACCGACAGGGCCAAGGCTACCAAGGCCACTGAGGCTACCAAGGCCACTGAGGCGGCCAAGGCGGCGGAGGTGGTCAAAGCCACCGGCGCCGCCAGAGCAGACAAGGCGACCGAGGGAACCAAGGCCGCCAGGGCCGCCACAGCGGCCAAGGTGACCGAGGGCGCCCAGGCAACCGAACCCGATCGCGACGCGCCGCTGCTCGGCGACACCGACCTGTGGCTGCTGTCCGAAGGCACGCACGAGCGTCCTTATGAACGTCTGGGCGCGCATCCGGCGGTGATCGACGGCATCGCCGGCACGGTCTTCGCTGTCTGGGCGCCGAACGCCAGCGAGGTATCGGTCGTCGGCTCGTTCAACGACTGGGACGAGCGGCGCCACCCGATGCGTCCGCGCGCGCCGACCGGCATCTGGGAGTCGTTCATCCCCGGCGTCGGCCCGGGCAGCCTGTACAGGTTCGCGCTGCGCGACCGCGCCGGTCACCGGCTGCCGGAGCACGCCGATCCGTTCGCGCGGCAGGCCGAGTTGCGGCCGGCGACCGCGTCGATCGTCGCCGAGCCGCTGCTGCCGGCCGACGGCGAGGCCGCGGCGGTCGCGCGGGCCGCCGCCGTGCGGGCGCGCAACGCGATCGACGCGCCGATCAGCATCTACGAGGTGCACGCCGGATCCTGGCGGCGCGTCGTCGAGGACGGCGACCGCTTCCTGGACTGGGACGAACTCGGCGACCAGTTGATCCCGTACGTCGTCGACATGGGATTCACGCACATCGAGCTGCTGCCGATCAGCGAGCATCCGTTCGACGGTTCATGGGGATACCAGCCGACCGGCCTGTACGCGCCGACGGCCCGCTTCGGTTCGCCGCGGGCGTTCCGGCGCTTCGTCGACCGCTGCCACGAGGCCGGCGTCGGCGTGCTGCTCGACTGGGTGCCCGGTCACTTCCCGAACGATGCGTTCGCGCTCGCGCAGTTCGACGGCACGCACCTGTACGACCATGCCGATCCGCGCGAGGGCCTGCATCCCGACTGGGGCACGCTGATCTACAACTACGGCCGCAACCAGGTCCGCAACTTCCTGATCGGCAACGCGCGCTACTGGGTCGAGCAGTTCGGTGTCGACGGGCTGCGCGTCGACGCGGTCGCGTCGATGCTGTATCGCGACTACAGCCGGCGGCCGGGCGAGTGGGTGCCCAACCACCAGGGCGGGCGCGAGAACCTCGAGGCGATCGCGTTCCTGAAGCGGATGAACGAATCGCTGGGCGCCACCCATCCGTCGGTCGCCACGATCGCCGAGGAATCGACCGCCTGGCCCGGCGTGTCGCGGCCGACGGCGGCCGGCGGACTGGGTTTCCACTACAAGTGGAACATGGGCTGGATGAACGACACGCTGCGGTACATGAGCCGCGATCCCGGGCATCGCCGCTATCACCACAGCGAGCTGACGCTCGGGCTGATCTACGCGTTCGACGAGAACTTCGTGCTGCCGCTGTCGCACGACGAGGTCGTGCACGGCAAGCGCTCGCTGATCGGCCGGATGCCCGGCGACGCGTGGCAGCGCTTCGCGAACCTGCGGCTGTACTACACGTTCATGTTCACGCATCCGGGCAAGAAGCTGCTGTTCATGGGTTCGGAGTTCGCGCAGGAGGCCGAATGGAACCACGACCGCAGCCTGGACTGGCACCTGCTGGCCGACGACAGCCGGCGCGGCGTGCAGGCGCTCGTGCGCGACCTGAACCGCTTGTACCGCGGCCTGCCGGCGCTGCACGCGCTGGACGCGCGGCCCGAGGGTTTCGCTTGGCTCTCGCATGACGACGCCGACAACAGCGTGCTGTCGTACGTGCGCCGCTCGGCGACGCAGACCGTGATCGTCGTGTGCAACTTCACGCCGGTGCCGCGCCACGGCTACCGGGTCGGCGCGCCGTTCGCCGGCCGCTGGCTCGAAAGGCTGAACTCCGACTCGATGCACTACGGCGGCAGCAACGTCGGCAACGAAGGCGGGCTCGCGACCGAGCCGCGGGCCTGGCATGGCCATCCGCAGTCGTTGACGTTGAGCGTGCCGCCGCTGGGCGCCCTGGTATTGGAATGGATCGAACCGTGAACACGATGAACGACCCGATGCGCGAAGAGGTCGCGCGAACCTGCGCGGACCGCGGCCTGCAGGCCGGCAGCCCGTATCCGCTGGGCGCGACGGTGACCGATGCCGGCGTGAACATCGCGGTGTTCGCCGGCCATGCGAGCGCCGTCGAGCTGTGTCTGTTCGACGGCGCCGGATTGCGCGAGTTGGCGCGCGTGCCGCTGCCCGCATCCACCGATGGTGTCTGGCACGGCTGCGTGCCGGGCGCCGGCGACGGCCTCGTCTACGGCCTGCGCGCGCACGGCCCCGACGATCCGGCGCGCGGGCACCGCTTCAACCCGCGCAAGCTGCTGCTCGATCCTCATGCCCGCGCGTTCGCCGGCGAGTTCCGCTGGACCGATGCGCACCTGGGCGATGCCCACGCGTCGGAGGACAACGCGCGCGATATGATCAAGGCGCTGGTCGTCGATCCGGCCGTCGAGGCCTTCGACTGGGGAGACGACCGGCCGCCGCGCATCCCGCTGGCCGACAGCGTGCTCTACGAGGTCCACGTCAAGGGCTTCACGCAGCGGCATCCGGACGTTCCCGAAGCGCTGCGCGGCACTTATGAAGGCTTGGCGTCGCCGGCGCCGATCGCGCACCTGCGGCGGCTCGGCGTCACCGCCGTCAGCCTGCTGCCGGTGCACCTGGCGCTCGACGAGATGCCGCTGGCTCGGCGCGGCGCCGTCAACTACTGGGGCTACAACACCATCGGCTTCTTCATGCCGTCGAACCGCTACGCGCCCGATGGCGATCCGCGCCAGGCGCGCGACGCGTTCCGGCGGATGGTCAAGGCGCTGCACGCGGCCGGCATCGAAGTGATCCTCGACGTCGTCTACAACCACACCTGCGAGGGCGACCAGCGCGGCCCGACGCTGAGCTGGCGCGGCCTGGACAACGCGGCGTACTACCGGCTGCGCCGCGACGACGCGCGGCTGTACGAGAACCACACCGGCACCGGCAACACGCTGAACGTCGAGCATCCGCGCGTGATGCAGATGGTGATGGACAGCCTGCGCTTCTGGGTCGCCGAGATGCACGTCGACGGCTTCCGCTTCGACCTGGCGACCTCGCTGGCCCGCGGCGAACAGGGCTTCGACCGCCGCGCCAACCTGCTGCAATGCATCGCGCAGGATCCGATGCTGGCCGGCGTCAAGCTGATCGCCGAGCCCTGGGACATCGGTCCGGGCGGCTACCAGGTCGGGCAGTTTCCGGACGCCTGGTCCGAGTGGAACGACAAGTATCGCGATACGGTTCGCGCGTTCTGGGTGCAGAAGACCGCCGACCGCGGCAAGATCGCGTCGCGGCTGTCGGGCACCAGCGAGCTGTTCCGGCACGGCGCGCGGCGACCGCAGGCGTCGATCAACTACGTCGCCTCGCACGACGGCTTCACGCTGCTGGACCTGCTCAGCTACGGCGCCAAGCACAACCAGGACAACGGCGAGCAGAATCGCGACGGCACCGACAACAACCTGAGCTGGAACTGCGGCGAAGAGGGGCCGACGCCGCTGCTGGCGATTCGCGCGCTGCGCGGCCGGCTGCAGCGCGCGCTGATCGGCACGCTGATGCTGTCGCAGGGCGTGCCGATGCTGCTCGGCGGCGACGAGATCGGACGCACGCAGCGCGGCAACAACAACGCCTACTGCCAGGACAACGAGATCGCCTGGTTCGACTGGGCGAACGCCGACGAGGATCTGATGGCGTTCTGCGAGCAGGCGATCGCGATGCGCCGCCGCTTCGCGCAGTTGCGCCGCAGCGACTGGCTGACCGGGCAGTCCGACCTGGCCGACCACCGGGACGTCGTCTGGTTCAACCGGCTCGGCGACGAGATGACCGCGCCGCAGTGGACCGAGGCCAACCGCTTCGTGTTCGGCATGCTGCTCGACGGCGCGCCGCCGCTGCTGGCGCTGTTCAACGCCGAGGCGCGCGACTGGCTCTATCCGCTGCCCGACGGGGACTGGCGGGTGGTGATGGACACCGGCGAGCGCCGCTCGTTCGAACCCGTCGCGGCGCAGCGCGACGCCGACGGCAGGCTGCTGCTCAAGGCGCGCAGCCTGACCGTCCTCGAGAAGACCGCATGATGACCGAAGATTTCGTCTACCCGTCCGCCCGTTCGCCCGCGCCGGTGGCCGTCGCCAGCGAGGCCGGCAAGGGGCCGTTCGAGCGTTCGAGCGGCATCCTCCTGCACCCCAGCTCGCTGCCCGGACCGTTCGGCAGCGGCGATTTCGGCGACGACGCCCGTCACTTCGTCGACTGGCTGGCCAGTGCCGGCCAGCGGCTGTGGCAGGTGCTGCCGATGACGCCGCCCGGCCCCGGTCACTCGCCGTACATGAGCACGTCGATCCACGCCGGCAATCCGTTGCTGGTGTCGCCGCTCGAGCTGCAGCGCGAGGGCTGGCTCGATCCGGCGGCGCTGGACGCGGCCGCGCGGCGCGTCGGCGGCTCGTCGTCGCGCATCGATTTCGAAGCCGTCGACCGTTTGCGGATGGGGCTGCTGCGGCAGGCCGCCCAGGCGTTCTTCGACGACGGCAAGGCCTCGGCCGACCAGCGCCGGGCGTTCGCCGAATGGTGCGGGCAGCACGCGGACTGGCTCGACGACTATGCGCTGTTCATGGCGCTGGCCGAGTCGCCGCTGGGCGGACGCTGGGCGAGCTGGCCCGAAGCGCTGCGCCGGCGCGATCCGCAGGCGCTGCGCGACGCCGTGCGCGACCATGCGCCGCAGACGCGGTTCTGGCGTTTCGTGCAATGGTGCTTCGACCGGCAGTGGCAGGCGATCAAGCGTCATGCGAACGAGCGCGGCGTGCGGCTGATCGGCGACGTGCCGATCTTCTGCGCGCTCGACAGCGTCGACGTCTGGGTCGACCCCGATCTGTTCCTGCTCGACGAGAACCTGCAGCCTTCGTTCGTCGCCGGCGTGCCGCCCGACTACTTCAGCGCGACCGGTCAGCTATGGGGCAACCCGCTGTACGACTGGCCGCGGCACGAGGCCGACGGGTTCCGCTGGTGGAAGGCGAGGATGTCGACGATGTTGCGCCAGGCCGACATCGTGCGCATCGATCACTTCCGCGGCCTGGTCGCGTACTGGGAGATCCCGGCTGGCGCGCCGACCGCGGTCGACGGGCGCTGGATGCCGGGGCCGGGCGCGCCGTTCTTCGAGGCGCTGCGCGAGGCGCTCGGCGGACTGCCGATCATCGCCGAGGACCTGGGCTCGATCACGCCCGATGTGTACGCGCTGCGCGACCGGATGGGCTTGCCGGGCATGTCCGTGCTGCAGTTCGCGTTCGGCGACGACGCTCGCAACCTGTACCTGCCGCACAACCTGAAGCCCGATTGCGTCGTCTATACCGGCACGCACGACAACGACACGACGCAGGGCTGGTTCGCGTCGGCCAGCGAGGCCGAGCGCCGGTTCGCGCAGGTCTACCTGAAGACCGACGGTCGCGAGATCCACTGGGACCTGATCCATGCCGCGTCGCAGTCGGTGGCCAGGCTGGCGATCACGCCGATGCAGGACGTGCTGGGGCTGGGGACCGAGGCGCGGATGAACGTGCCCGGCCAAGCGAACGGCAACTGGGGCTGGCGCTTCGGATGGGAGCAGGTGCAGGGCTGGCAGGCCGAGCGCCTGCGGGCGATCGGCGTCGTCCACGGCCGCGCCGGCGGCTGAGGACCCGCGAATGGACCGGACGCCGCGCGATCAGGCGTTCGACGAGGCCGTTTGCGGCTGGCCGGGCACCGTGTCGAGCTGCGTCGGCCGGCGCAACTCGCCGACCAGGTGGTCGGCCAGCCGCAGCGCCAGCGCCATCAGCGTCATCGTCGGGTGATTGGGCCCATAGGTCGGGAACACCGAGCTGCCGGCCACGTACAGGTTGGCCAGCCCATGGACGCGACTGTCCGTGTCGACGACGCCTTCGCGCGGCGACGCGTGCATCCGCGTCGTGCCCATGTGGTGCCAGGTCCCTTCGAGCGAGTCGGGCCAGCCGTCGCGCACGTAGCTGACGTCGCCCCGATCGATCGTCGCCACGCCCGCCTTCTCGAGGCTGTCGGCCAGCCGGTTGAACGTGACGTCGAACGTGCGCGCCACCTGTTCGCTGAGTCGCCAGTCGATCCGCGTGCGCTGCATGCCCAGCGCGTCGCGTTCGTCCGACAGCATCACGCGGCTGTTGTAGTTCGGGTCGCTCTCGACGACGCCCTCGAAGCAGGTCTCGCGCACCAGGCTCTTGAGCCGCGCCAGATACGAGGCCGTGAACGCGGCCGTCGACAGCGGATGACGCATCAGCGTCAGCGCGTCGTGTCCGAGCCCGAAGCCGTAGCGCTGCCCGGCCAGGATGCGCTGCTTCATCCGGGCCAGCGAGTTGAAGATCGTCGAATGCTCGCCGAAGAACAGCGAACGCAGCCACACGTGCGAATCGAGCAGGCCCTCGGCGCGCTGGATCGGTTGCGGCAGCGCCATGTAGCCCGAGGCCCGCGCCGAGCCCTGGTCGATCTTGCCGGCCAGGAAGTTGAACGTCAGGTCGTAGAAACGATTGTCGCGCTGGTCGGGCGGCAGCTTGACCTTGCCCCAGCGCAGCCGCGGATGATCGGCGAAGTAGCGTCCGACCAGATCGTTGGCGTTGCCCAGCCCGGCCTGGTGCACGTCGCGCGACGCCAGCAGCAGCCGCGCGTTCTCGATCCCACCGGCGGCCAGCACGAACACGCGCGCCTGCACGCCGAATTTCACGCCGCTGAGCGTCTGCACCTGTACGTCGCGGATGCGCGCGCCCAGCGGATCGGCCTGGATGTTGGTGACGTTGGCCCACAGGCAGACGGTGATCAGCGCCGAGGCTTCGAGGTGCTCGCGGTGCTCCTCGCCGAAGCGCACCGGCGGGCTGAGCACCGAGACGCCGTCGGTGAACTCGCTCGCGTCGATCCGGTAGCGCTTGACGTCGGCGCGTTGCGCCTTGGTTTCCCAACTTTGCGGATCGTAGTCGCTGGTGCCGGTCCGCAGCAGCGTTTCGGCGCGCGAGTAATAAGGGATCAGCGTGGCGCGGTCGATCGGCCAGCCGCTGTTCGGCACCCAGTCGCGTTTCTGGAACGCCCATTCGTCCCACGGCCGGCAGAATCCGCCCCAGCAGTTGCTGTTGCCGCCAAGATAACGGCTGCGATGACCTTGTGCGAACTCGTAAGGAAGTCCAACGCTGTCGCCTTCGTACAGCTTGAGCGACTGGCGGTCGGCTTCGAACGCGCCGCTCTCGAGGATCAGCGAGGGGATGCCCGCGTTCTCGAATTCGAGCGCCATGGCGACGCCGGCCGGTCCTCCGCCGATGATGCAGACATCGGTGTGCAGCACGGTACCGGGGTTCAGCGAGCGGGAATCGACAAACAAGTTAAGGCTCCTGCATACGGGTGAGACACTGCCATCCGCGAATCTAGTGCCGACAGGCGGGTTACCGCGATGATAAATGTCACCGTCGGCGTCCGACGCCCCTCGCTTGCGTTGTTTCGCGACGCAGCGATCGTTGGCTCTGGAAGTCGCTACAATGGTTCTTCAGGCGTCCTATCGGTGCGCTACACGATACAAAATGCAACAAGACAATACACACGGCGGCTTGCCGCTGCCTTTCGAAGGCTTGCGCGTCCTGGACGTCAGCCAAGGCATCGCCGGCCCTTATTGCGCACAGGTACTTTGGCAGCAAGGGGCCGACGTCATCAAGGTCGAGCCGCCGACCGGCGACTGGGGGCGTTCGATCGGAATCCCCCGCGGCCAGTTGAGCGCGCTTTCGGCCGCCTACAACGGCGGCAAGCGCGCGCTGGCGCTGGACGCGTCGACGCCGGCCGGCAAGGCGCTGCTGCTGGAGCTGGCGCTGCAGGCCGACGTCCTGGTCCAGAACTACCGCCCCGGCGTGGCCGAGCGGCTGGGCATCGGCGCGCAGGCGCTGCTGGCGAGCAAACCGTCGCTGGTCTACGTCTCGGTCAGCGGCTACGGCCCCGACGGCCCGTACGCGAAACTGGCCGCGACCGATTCGGTGCTGCAGGCCGACAGCGGGTTGATGCACAGCAATCGCGACCTCGCCACCGGCCAGCCTCGCAAGGTCGGCCTGCTGCTGGCCGACGTCGCCACCGGGCTGTACGCGGCGCAGGCCGCCAGCGCCTCGCTGTACCGGCAGGCGAGGGGCGGGCCCGGCGGCCACGTGCAGGTCAGCCTGTTCGACTCGAGCATCGCGTTCCAGGCGTTCAACCTGAGCGACTTCAACCTGGCGCCCGATGCGCCGGCCAGCGTCGTCAGCGCGCCGAACGGCACGTTCCACGCGCGCGACGGCTACATGAACATGGCCGTGCTGAACGACACGCAGTTCGCCGGTCTCTGCACGGCGCTCGCGCAGCCGCAATGGCGCGACGACCCGCGGTTCGCGACGGCCGCCGCGCGGCTGGCCCACGCGGCGACGATCAACGGCCTGGTCGCCGAGGTGCTGGCGACCGGCGATCGCGAGCACTGGGTGGCCCGCCTGCGCGAGCAAGACATCCTGCATTCGGTCGTGCGCGACTATCGCGACCTGTACGCGCATCCGCAGGCGATCGCCCAGCAGACGTTCCAGACGCTGCGCCATCCGGCGCAGCCGGCGCCTGCCGAGGACGGCCGCGTCGCGGCCGACGACCGCGTTTTCGAGCTGCGGCTGCCGGGGATGCCGGATCGCGGCACCCGCCGGCCGCTGGCGCCCAGCCCGGCGATCGGCGAGCACAGCGTGGCGATCCTGCGCGAGGCCGGGCTCGATGCCGCGCGGATCGACCGTCTGCTGGCCGACAAGGTCGTCGTGCAGCGCGCCGAGCCGTCTGCGTGAAGGCGCTGCTTTGCACGCGCTGGGGCGGCCCTGAAGACCTGCGGGTGACCGAGGTCGAGCCGCCCTCGGCCCCCGGCGCCGGCGAGGTCGTGGTCGCGATCGACCACGCCAGCGTCACCCACGCGACGGGTTTGATGATCGCCGGCCGATACCAGCGGCGCCCGCCGTTTCCGTTCGCGCCGGGCACCGAGGCGGTCGGGCGCATCGCCGCGGTCGGGCCGGGGCAGACGCGGCTGCGGGTCGGGCAGCGCGTGGCGCTGGTCGCCGACTGGGGCTGCTTCGCCGAGCTGGTGCGGATGCGCGACGACACCGTCTATCCGATTCCGGACGGCGTGCGCTCGCTCGACGTGCTGCCGCTGCCGACGTCCTACGGAACCGCGTACACCGCGCTGTTCTGGCGCGCGCGGCTGCGGCGGGACGACATCGTGCTGGTGTTCGGCGCGGGGGCCGGCGTCGGGCTGGCGGCGTTGGAGCTGGCCGTGCAGGCCGGCGCGCGGGTCATCGCCTGCGCCAGCACCGAAGCCAAGCGGCAGGTCGCGCTCGAGCGCGGCGCCTGGCACGCGATCGACGGCCGGGATCTGGCGGCCACCGTCAAGCGGCTGACCGATGACCACGGCGCCGACATCGTGTTCGATCCGGTCGGCGGCGAGCTGTTCGATGCCGGCGTGCGCGCCGCCGCGCATAATGGTCAGTTGCTGTCGATCGGTTTCGCCAGCGGCGAGA
>JASGFT010000014.1:0-40712 GCA_047605425.1 Burkholderiaceae bacterium
TGGCGGCAGTTGGCGCCGACCTTCGCCGGATACAGCCTATTCGGCGCCGGCTATATCGGCTACATGACCTTCATCATCGCGTTGCTGCAGGCGCATGGCGGCAGCAGCGCGCAAACGATCGGATTCTGGCTGGTCCTGGGCGGCGTATCGGCGGTATCGACTTTCTTGTGGGGCAGCGTCCTGGGCGGTTGCCGCGATGGCCGCGGCGCCGCGCTCGTCTTCGCGGTATCGATGCTCGGCGCCCTGCCCGTCCTGCTGTCCTCCGGCCCGACGGCGATGTTCGCGTCGGCGGTGCTCTTCGGAAGCAGCTTTCTCGCCGGGCCCGCGGCCGCGACCATCGTCGCGCAACGCCAGTTGCCCGCCGCTTCATGGACGGCCGCGATCTCGCTGCTGACCGTCGGCTTCGCGCTCGGACAGACGATCAGCCCCATCATCGCCGGCGCGATCTCCGACGCGACCGGAAGCCTCGCCGCCGGCTTCTGGGTATCGCCGGTTCTGCTGGGCGCCGCCGCGTGCGCGAACCTGCTGCAGCGTCCGGCGCGATCGGCGGACTAAGGATGATCTCCCGCTAATTGGATAATCTCGATCACTACCTAATACGTCGCTATCGGCAACCTTTTATACGATGAATCCCGACCCGGCACCGGCCATGAGTTCCGATCGACGCGCTTTCGCGAAGCCGTCATTCAGACGCCGGAAACCGCAGCGCGTTGATCTGCATCTTCCTGCTCGCGGCCTCGAGCAGGTCGATCTTCATCACGTTCGCCAACTGCACCAGATAGATCAGCACGTCGGCCATCTCGGCCGCCACGTCGTCGCGCTGCGGCGGCGATAGCGCGCGGCTCTGCTCCTCGCTCATCCACTGGAAGTGCTCGAGCAGCTCGGCGGCTTCGACGATAAGCGCCGACGCGAGGTTCTTCGGCGCGTGATGGCGCAGCCAGTCGCGCTCGGCGGCGAACGCTTCGAGCCGCCGGGAAAGCTCGTTCAACGAATCGGTCATCGATGTTCCATAGCGAAGGGTTCCACTCGTAAGGGGTAGCGAGTCTTAGCGCCATGACTGGCCTATTAGCTGCAACAATGTAAACAATCCTCAGATCTTTTCACGCGGCCGATCGGATGTTAGAATGCGCTCGCGTGCCCTGGCGGATCCTCGGATTCCAAGGGCACCGATACTCGTTCAACTACCAGTGAAAACCGATCCGGTTGTCGGTTTTCCATTGACAAAGTGGATAACGACATAAGGCCGCGCACGGCCACACCGAACAAGCTCAAGACTTCGCTGATCGCCCTTTCCGCCGTCGTCGCGCTGACCGGTGCCTGCAGCTACTGGGCCGAAAGCGTACAGGACGCGCTGGCCGATGCGCGTATCGCGCGCACGCTGTGCGAAGGGCGCGAGACCTCCGAAGCGCATGCGCTGCTGCAGCGCAAGACGCTGCTGACGCGCTATCTGGCGCAGAAATACAATCTCAGCGACGACTACGTCCGAAACATCGTCGAGCTGGCCTGGCGCGAGTCGCAGCGGCACGAGGACGTGTCGGTCGAGTTGATCCTGGCCGTCATGCAGAAGGAAAGCGGCCTGAAAGCGCGGGCGGTCAGCTCGCGCGGCGCCAAGGGCCTGATGCAGGTGCTTCCGCGCTACCACCCGGAGAAGATCCGCGCCGGCGAATCGCTGTACGATCCTCACGTCAACATCCGCGTCGGGTCGGCGATCCTGCAGGAGTACCTGTCGGCGCACAACGCCAACCTGCGCCAGGCGCTGGCCAAGTACTCGGGAGGCGCTCCCGGCTATGCGAGGGCAATCATCAACGAGGTCGAGGCCCTGAAGGAAATCTGATCCACGGGCCGCGCGGATCGACCGCTCGTCCGATCGATACGGCTCGATCAGTACGACTTGGGCAGGCCCAGCACCTTCTCGGCGATGAAGCACAGGATCAACTGCGGGCTGACCGGCGCGAGCCGCGGAATCCAGGCCTCGCGCAGATAGCGCTCGACGTGGTACTCCTTGGCATAGCCCATGCCGCCGTGCGTGAAGACCGCGTTCTCGCACGCGCGGTAGCAGGCTTCGGCGGCCAGGTACTTGGCGCTGTTGGCTTCGGCGCCGCAGGGCTTGCCCTGATCGTACAGCCAGGCGGCCTTCTGCGCCATCAGGTAGGCCGCTTCGAGCTCCATCCATGACTTGGCCAGCGGATGCTGGATGCCCTGGTTCTGGCCGATCGGCCGGCCGAAGACCTCGCGCTCGTTCGCATAACCGGCCGCGCGCTGCAGCGCGGCGCGCCCCAGGCCGATCGCCTCGCTGGCGATCAGGATGCGCTCGGGGTTCAGGCCGTGCAGGATGTAGTCGAAGCCCTTGTCCTCCTCGCCGATCCGGTCCTCGACCGGGATGCGCAGGCCGTCGATGAAGACCTGGTTCGAGTCGACGCACTTGCGGCCGAGCTTGTCGATTTCGCGCACCTCGACCACGCTGCGGTCCAGGTCGGTGTAGAACAGGCTCAGCCCCTGCGTGCCCTTGCACTGCTCGACCGGCTTCGTGCGCGCCAGCAGCAGGATCTTGGTCGCGACCTGCGCGGTGCTGATCCACACCTTCTGGCCGTGCACGACGTAGTGGTCGCCGACGCGCTCGGCGCGGGTCTTGAGCTTGAGCGTGTTCAGGCCGGTGTTGGGCTCGGTGACGCCGAAGCAGGCCTTGTCGCGACCGGCGATCAACGGCGGCAGCCAGCGCCGCTTCTGCGCGTCGGTGCCGAACACGACGACCGGGTGCAGCCCGAAGATGTTCATGTGCACGGCCGACGCGCCGGACAGTCCGGCGCCGGTCGCTGCGATCGTGTGCATCATCAGCGCGGCCTCGCTGATGCCCAGGCCGGCGCCGCCATAAGCCTCGGGCATCGCGATGCCGAGCCATCCGGAAGCGGCCAGCGCCTGGTGGAACGCGTCGGGAAAACCGCCTTCGCGATCCCTGAGCAGCCAGTAGTCGGCGTCGAAAGGCGCGCACACGCGGACGATCGCGTCGCGGATCTGTTCTTGTTCGGACGTCAGGGCGAAATCCATGGGCTCTCGTCTCCGTAAGGCAGCGAATGATCTCACGCTGCCCGAACCTCGCGCTGGTGTGCAAGGCCGCCTATCACCTCGCCCGACAATCCGTACTTCGGCTGATCGCCGCCTGTTTCGACCGGTCGTCGTGACTTCGACCGGTCGCGCGAACGCGATCCGGATTCACGACAGCAAAGGGCTGCGCCGACGCGTATAACCACTCGCCTGTTCATAGGCATGGCCCAGTTGCAGCACCGCCAGGTCCTGCTGCGAGCGGCCCATGATCTGCAGTCCCATCGGCAGGCCGGTCGGCCCGAACCCCGCCGGGACGTTCAGGATCGGTATGCCCGCCAGCGTGCCGCCGATGACGACCTCCATCCAGCGATGGTAGGTGTCCATCGTCCGACCGGCGATCGCCTTCGGCCAGTCGAGCCCGGCCTCGAAAGGAAAGACCTGCGCGGTCGGCAGCACCAGCGCGTCATAGCGCCGGAACAGCGCGCCGAGCGCCTGGTACCAGGCCGAGCGGTCGACCGAGGCCTTGAACAGATCCATCGCGCTGAGCGACAGGCCGCTCTCGATCTCCCAGATGGCTTCGGGCTTCATCTTCGCGCGCATCGCCGGGTCGGCGTACAAGCCGCCGAGCCCGCCGGCGATCATGCTGCCGCGCACCGTCAGGAACGTCTTCCACAGGCGCTCCATCTCGAATTCGGGACGCACAGCGTCGACGGTGCAGCCGATCGTCTCGAAGTGCTTGAGCGCCTGCGTGCAGACGTCCATCACACCGGGCTCCGTCGGCAGGTAGCCGTCGTAGTCGCCGAGCCAGCCGATCCGCGTGCCGCGCAGGTCCTTGTCCAGCGGCTGCGCGAAGATCGCCGGATCCTGGGTCAGCGACAGCGGCGTTCGCGCGTCGTAGCCCGCCTGCACCGACAGCAGCATCGCCAGGTCGGCGACGTTGCGCGCAATCGGCCCCTCGTAGCCGAACTGCTGGATGAACACCTCGCTGGTCGGTCCGAACGGAACGCGCCCCGCCGACGGACGAAAGCCGATGACGTTGTTCCAGCCGGCCGGATTGCGCAGCGATCCCATGAAATCGCTGCCGTCGGCCACCGGCAACAGGTTCAACGCCAGCGCGGAGGCCGCGCCGCCGCTGCTGCCGCCGGCGCTGCGGCGCGTATCGAAGGCATTCAACGTGGTGCCGAACACCGGATTGTAGGTGTGCGAGCCCAGGCCGAACTCCGGCGTGTTGGTCTTGCCGATCAGGATCGCGCCGGCGCGGCGCACGCGCTCGACGAGGATCGAGTCGGTCTTCGGAACGTAGTCCTTGAAAATCGGCGAACCGGACGTGGTCCGGATGCCGGCGGTGCTGGTCAGGTCCTTGGGCGCTTGCGGGAATCCATGCAGCCAGCCCACCGGCCGGCCGGCCGAGCGGGCGGCGGCCAACTCGTCATCGCGCTGGCGCGCCTGCGCGACCAGTCCTTCGCGGTCCTGCAGCGAAACGATCGCGTTGACCTGGGGATTGAACCGGTCGATCTGGGCGAGGTAAGCGTTCAGGACCTCGACGCAGGAGATGCTGCGCGACTGGATCGCCTGCGCGAGCTGCCTGGCGGTCCAGCCGGTCGGATCGCCGGCCGGGGACGCCGGCGTCGCGGACCGGGCGTTCGTGGCCGCGGCGATCGCCGCGGGAGCGGTCAGCGCGGCGGCGCCGATCCGCAGGAAGCGGCGACGATCCTTATCGTCGGCAGCGGCTGACTGACTGGAAGAAAAGGAACTGGCGTCTTGCATGATGACCCCGGAAACGACAAGGTGAATGGAGGAGGAGGAATCAGGAAGACCGGCAGGGCCGGGAGGACCGGCCGAGCGGGGATCAGCGAATCGATGGCGCCGGCCAGGCGAGGCGGCTTCAGCGCGCGGCAGCTTCAGCGCGCGGCGACTTCACGGCGCGCGCCGGTTCAGGCCGAGCGTCGGCGTCTGGTCGAAGTAGTTCCAGGGCTTGAGCAGCACGCGGACCCATTCGGTCGGCATGATCGGCCACTCCTCGGCGCGCGCGACGTGCGTGGTGCCGGTGGTCAGCCACACGACGTTGTCGGTGTCGACGATCGACTGGTCGTCGGTGGTGAACCGCCCCAGGCCGGTGTCCTTGTCGGATCGATTCGGGTACTTGCCTTCCGGAAACAGCTCGTTCGGATCGTAGCGGGTGACCCAGATCTGCCGGTCCATGAAGCTGAGCCGGTTGTAGATCCACTCGTCCTGCGCGAAGTTCGCTCCCTTGGCGATCGGATGCGTTCCGCCCGCATAGGGAATGAGCTGGTAGGACGCCGGGTTGCCGACCTTGTTGGCTTTCGACCTGTTGCTCAGCAACCGGATCGTCGACGGATCGAACTTCTGCGCGGCCTGCCGTTCGGTCGTCGTCGTGCGCTGCGTGGTCTGCATCGTGCTGGTGCGAGGGCCGCCGCGCGTGTTCGGCAGCACGACCGGATCGATTTCCGTCAGCGTGTTGTTCTCGCCATCGATGTCCAGGTCGAGGCGGAAGTTGTAGATGTGCTGGTGGGTCGTTCCGACGATGTGGTGATCGATCAGCGTGCCGTAGCGCGTGTCCTCGGCCGCCGACGGGTCCTGCATGGTCCTCGCCTTGACGCCCTTGACGGCCTCGATGCCGGTCGCGCCCGCGTTGATGCCGATCGTGCCGTTCTCGGCGAACACCCAGTCGAACAGGTAGTCGTAGTTGCCCACCGTGCTGATCCAGCGCACGACGAGCTCGCGCCGCTCGGTGCTCAGGTTCGGCTTGCCGAACTCCTGGTGCTTGAACTCGGCGTCGGCATAGCGCTCGAAGATCGCGATCGCGCGCGGCACCGTGACCGGCTTGCCCGCGTTGTCGGCCAGCGTCGCGTCCATCAGCACGGCGTTGCGCGGCGCGTCGGTGCCCGGTTCGATCGGCGACGTCAGCGTGCCCATGCCGTACTCGCCGGAATCCAGGTACGCCTTGAAATACCAGCCGTTGTCGGGATCGCCGTAAGGCACGATCATGCCGCCCAGCGATCCTTCGTACATCACCTTGCGCCGCGTCCCGTTGTCGTCATAAGTCACCGTCGACAGGACCAGGCCGACGCGCGAGTCGAGCCGCACGTGGAATCGCCAGTTGCGCCACTGCAGCGTGTTGCCGCTGATCGTGTAGTTCTTGCCCTCGGGCTCGACGATCTCCAGCGGCTTGGGCGGCGGCGTCGACGCGCGGTCGCGACCGTCATAAGGCGTCGGCTTCAACGGGATCGGGATCACGCCGCCGTCCTCGACGCTGACGACCTTCTTCTGCACCAGATCGACGATGGCGACCAGCCCCTCGACCGGATGCGCCCAGTGGTTGCCGTCGCCGACGTCCAGGTAGCCGACCACCTTGAGCAGCCGGTCCTGCTGGCGCAACTGGTCCTTGCCGTCGAAATAGCCGACCGTCAGCGGCGTCGCCACCACCTTGCGCACGTCGTCGACGCCGCGCAGCGCCAGCGCTTTCGCGAACTCCGGACTGGCCTCGATCGCCGCCTGCACCGTCGCGAAGTCGTCGACCAGCACCATGCCGTGCGCGCCGTCGATCGGCTGCCACCGCGTCAGCGCCCGCGCCGCCAGATCGACGCTACCCTCGATGACCGAGCGGCCGTGCAGGATCACGAAATCGGCCTGGCGCGACGTATCCACCGGCTGGCCGCTCATCGCGAAGCGCCACACCTGCTCCTTGGACGGCCGCTTCAGCGAGATCTCGGTGAAGCGGTAGTCCGGCTGGTAGCGGCCGGCGGCCTTCAGCACGTCGACGGCGGCGGTGATCTCCGCCGGCGACAGCGGATTCAGCGGGCTGGGCGCGCGCTCGACGACGAAAGTCTTGTCGAGCCCCGACTGGAACACCTGGTTGACGAAGTCGTGCGGCACGTGGGGCGCGCCCTTGCGCATCGTCACCGGCACGTCGAGCCGGGTCGGCTGTCCGTTGACGAGCACGTCGCGCGAGCCGGGCTTGAGCCGCACCAGCGTGCCGTTGCGGTCGATCGTATAGACCTTCGCGAAACCGTCCCAGCGGACCGTCGCGCCGAAGTCGCGCATGGCCTCGCGCAACGGCACCATGTGCGCCGCGCCGCCGTGCGCGAGCGCGCCGCCGGCGACCAGCGCGGTCAGCGCCGCGCATAGCGCACGTGCCGGGCGGGCTGCCCTTCCGTCGCGCGCGGATCGCCAGCTTGCCGGGGTAACGGAGCTCGATAAGGATGATTGCGAACGCGTCGCGTGCATGGCCGCTCTCCAAGGGCATTGATGATGACGAGGCGGACAAGGTAAGGCCGATGCGGCGATCGACGTTATCCGTATTCGGCAATCGCGGGCACGCAACGACGCGCGGCCAGCGCGCGCGCACGGGTCGTCGACGGCAGTTCGCCGAACAGCTCGCGGTAATCGGCGGCGAAACGCGACAGATGCCAGAAGCCCCAGCGCGCCGCGATGTCGCCCAGCGTTTCGTCGAAGCAACGGCGCATGTCGGCTCGCGCCCGGTTCAGGCGCATCACGCGCAGGTAGATCATCGGACTCAGCCCCATGACTTCGTTGAACGCGTACTGCAGCGTGCGCCGCGACGCCCCGGTGGCGCGGCACAGATCGACGATGCCGATGACCTCCTCCGCGTGGCGCGCCATGTACTCGCGCGCCCGCGCGACGATCTCGCGGCGCGCCCTGGCGCCGGCCGGCAGCGGCGCTTCCCGCGCATCGGGCGGCAGGCATCGCAGCATCGCCTCGCATAGCGAGGACGCCAGCATCCGTCGCGACGCGCGATGACTTAGCGTCGATGCCGGCTGGCGCGCGCAGGCGAGCGCCGCGTCGAGCAGCGCCTTGAATGCCGAGGCTTCGAAGCGACCGCCTTCGAGCAGCGTCGGCCGTCGCCACCAGGCGCGCTGCGCGTCGTCCAGCAGCGTCGACGCCGGTTCGTTCAGTACGGACTCGTCGATCGATACCGAGACCAGATCCATGCCCGCGCCCGCGACGAGCTCGAACTCGCCGCTGGCCGACAACGCGATCGCGCTGACGCCACGCAGCGGATGACCGCAGAACCAGCCGTCCTCGGCCGGCGACCAGGTCACGGCCGCGGTCATGATCCCGGCGCGCGCGCGACCCGACTGGTACAGCGAGCGGTTCGCCGTTTCCCGAAAGACGTGCACGCCGCCCAGATCCAGGTTCTCGAAGCGCCCAATGAAGGTGCCGACCGACAACTGCTCGTAGTGCTGGTTCCAGTCGCTCAGGCGCGACGCGTGGTCCTGGGCGTCGTCGGTCACGTACTGGTGATAGGCGGAATCGCTCATGACGGCGGGAGGCTTGGTGCGATCGGTATCGCAAGAAGCGCGCCAGACCGACGCGGCCGACGGCCGCGCGACCGGCGACGCGGCCCGGGGGCCGATCGATCCGCCCTGAAGGCGCCGCAAAACCGGGCAATTCGCGTGACCGGAATTCCCTCCGATCGACGATGCTGGCGCTTCGTTCGGCGGATGGCGCGAAGGTCATGTCGCCGCGAGCGACAGGTTTCGGGGGATGGCTGATGCAGTGGGCGGTACGCGAATCGAACGACGTGGACGCGCGGCAGGACGAGGTAGCGAGTCTTCGGTCGGAACTGGACGCGGCGCGCCGCGAGATCGCGATGTACCGCGGGCTGGCGCAATGCCTGGCGCAGTTCGGCGTGACCTTCGACGAATCGCAGCGCTCGCTGGGCTCGATCGCCGGCATGCTGCAATCCGAACGCGACGCCGCGCGGCGGGCTTGCGCCGCATCGCTGGACGCCCGCGCCGCCGTCAAGCAGATCGCCGACGAGCTGATCGAGCTGTCGACGCGGTCGGCGGCCACGGCCCGCGACGTCGACGACCTGCATGGCGCAGGCAAGCTGATCTCGGAGCTGATCGAGTTCATCCAGAACATCTCGATGCAGACCCACCTGCTGTCGATGAACGCCGCCGTCGAGGCGGCCCGCGCCGGCGACGAGGGGCGCGGCTTCGCGGTCGTCGCCAAGGAGATCCAGGTGCTGGCGGCCAAGACCGACAAGGCCACCAAGGAGATCGTGCCGCTGATCAAGCGGATCCAGCACGACACCGGCAACGTCAAGGCCAGCGTCGACGGCCTGTCGCGCCGCTCGCGCGAGTTCAGCGAGCGCGGCGCGCAGACGGCCGAGAGCATGAACCAGAGCCATGCGCTGGCCCAGCGGATGGAGAGCGCGATCTGCACGACCTCGCTGCGATCGTTCGTCGAAGTGGTCAAGCTCGATCACCTGATCTTCAAGTTCGGCGTCTACAAGGTGATGTTCGGCTTGTCGGACCAGACGACGGACGCGCTGTCCGATCACACGAGCTGCCGGCTGGGTAAGTGGTACTACCAGGGCGACGGCAGGTCGCTGTCGGGCAAGGCCGGTCATCGCGAGCTGGAATCGCCGCACAAGGCGGTGCACGCGCACGCCAGGCAGGCGCTGGCGCTGTTCCACGCCGGCCGGATCCGCGACGCGATCCGCGCGGTCATGCAGATGGAAAGCGAGAGCCAGCGCGTCGTCGCGGCGCTGGACCGGCTGGCCGGGCAGCCCGAGCCGCGCCGAAAGAACCTGTCGTAGCGCCACGGCTGGCACCGAAGCCCCTCGACGGGGGCCCGTTCCCTCGAAGCTCGAATCCGCGACGAAGGGCGGCCCCGCCGCCGAACCGCCGGTCGGCGGCGGCGATCCGGGCGAGCGCCGCGGCTGGCGTATGCTGGCGCCTGGCATCCGCCTCAGCTTTCGCCCGCGATCCCCATGCTTCCATCGATCCCTCTCGACGACCCCCAGCCGCTGACCGGGCTGCCGCTCGTGACCGACGAGCTCGAGCTGCTCGCATCGCTGGTGCCGCTGGCCGGCGCTCGCATCGTCGAGGCCGGCTGCGGCGCGGCGGCGCTGGCCCGCGCGCTGCTGGCTCGCTTCGACGACGCGCAGGTCGTCGGCCTCGAGGTGGACGAGCGCCAGCTCGCCAAGAACCTGGCCGAACCGCCGGCGCCGCGGCTGACGTTCCTGCCCGCGGGCGCGCAGGCGATCCCGTTTCCGGACGCGAGCTTCGACGGCGCGATGATGCTCAAGTCGCTGCACCACGTGCCGCCCGAGGCGATGGACCCGGCGCTGGCCGAGCTGGCACGCGTCGTGCGCCCCGGCGGCTGGCTGTATGTTTCCGAGCCCGTCTACGCGGGCGAGCTCAACGAGCTGATCCGGCTGTTCAACGAGGAGCGCGAGGTCCGGGCGCAGGCGCAGCAGGCGCTCGACCGCGCGCTGGCGTCGGGCCGCTGGCAGGCCGGCGCCGAGCACTGGTTCGGCGTGCCCCGGCACTTCGCGGATTTCGCCGACTTCGAGCGCAAACTGATGCGCCCGACCTTCGCCGACCATCGGATCGACGGCGCGCTGCTGATGCGGGTGCGCGAGCTTTATGCGCGCTACCAGACGGCCCAGGGCGCCGACTTCGTCAGCCCGATGCGCGCGCGACTGCTGCGGCGCGTCTAGGTCCGCCTCGCGACTCGCCCGACGGGGGCGGTCGGGCCCCTGGGAAATCCGCTTGTCGATACCGTCTCCGTTCGCCGACCACATGATGACGCCGCCCATCGCCCCTTCGGGATTCACGCTCGAGCGCGTCCGGCAGCTATCGGGCGTGTCGCGCTACGCGGTCGCCGGCCTGATCCGGGCCGGCTTCATCCAGCCGTCGCGGGGCCGTCGCCGCGAGCTGCGCTTCTCGTTCCAGGACCTGGCGCTGCTGCGCACCGCCGAAGCGCTGCGGCGCGAGCGCGTGCCGCACGCGCGCATCGTCCAGGCGCTGCGCCGCTTGCGCGCCGAGGCGTCGCCGGCGCAGCCGCTGACGCGGCTGCGGCTGGCCGCCGTCGGCCGCCGCGTGATCGTGCGCGATGCGCTCGGCCCGCGCGACGCCGGCTCCGGGCAATGGGTGATCGAGTTGGACGCCGGACCGGCCGGCGCCGCCGCCACGCACGGAGACGGCAAGGTCGCCGATCTGCGCGAGCGGGGACGTGCGCGCCTGGCCGGCGCCGATCCGCAAGCGTGGTTCGATCGCGCGCAGTCGCTCGAACGGATCGACCCGGTCGCCGCCGAGCGGCACTACCGCCGGCTGATCGACGCGGTGCCCGACTTCAAGGCCGCCTACCTGAACCTCGGCGCGATGCTGTCCGAGCAGGGCCGGTTGCAGCCGGCCGAGGCCGTCTACGCCCGCGCGCTGCGCTTGGGCCTGGACGACGCCGCGCTGCGCTACAACTGGGCGATCGCTCTCGAAGACCTCGAGCGCGACGAGGCGGCGATCGACGCTTACCGGCGGGCGCTGGCCTTCGACGACGGATTCGCCGATGCGCATTTCAATCTGGGACGGCTGCTCGAGCGGCGGGGCGACCGCCGCGGCGCGCTGCGGCACTACGAGGCGTTCCGGCGGCTGATCCGGCGGGCGCCGCCCGAATGAGGCGCCTGCCTGCCCCAAGGATCGCCAAGGATCGGCCGCTCGCCGAAGGCGCCGCTCAGCCGCGCCGGCGCCAGCCCCAGGCGGCCGCCGCGATCGGCGCCGGCAGCGTCAGCCACGACAACACAACAGGTCCCAGCCGTCGTCGCCGACCAGCGCCGAGACCAGCCCGACGATCGTCACCGCGCCCAGCGGGTCGTGCAGGTCGAGCCACTTGACCCGCGCGCTGCGCCGCGTGCGCACGGCGCCGAACGCGAGCCGGCGCGTGAACGGTCAGTGGTCGGAACAGACGGTTCGGGAGCGGCGCCCGATGGTGGCAGCAGCGAAGGCAAGACGACCTCTGGCAACGGAGGCTTTGAGATAGAAAATGGTAATCACTATCATTCTCATGCACAAATCGACAGCATCCCGACAGCATCGGAACGGCAGGTTCCTCGACTCCCAGCGGCGAGCATTCGCTGCCGGGGTATCGAGATACCGTGCTCACTCGCGTTGCGCCGACCAGGCTTGTCCGTCGACCAGGCCTTCGATCCGGTCGCCGTCGACCGACCCAACGTAGCGTCGCCCCGCCGCGTTGAACATCAGGTAGCGGCCGCGCACCTGGGCGTCGCTCACCGGCTGTTCGCGCCCCGCGACCGTCATCGCGCCGCTCACCTGCTGGAACGACTGCTTGAACGTCAACCTCCCTTCCGCGGATCGCCAGGCCCCGTCCACCGACGCCGGAACGATCCATTCGAACGCGCGGCAGAAGTTCGTGCAGTCGCCGCCGGCGTCGATCGACGCATCGGGCTCCCAGTCTCCCATCGCGAACGAGTTCGAGACGATGCGCGTGCCCGGCGCCATCCGCAGCAGCGTCGGCCGCAGTTTGAGGTTCAGGTTCGGCAGCAGGAACAGCGTCACGACGGTGGCGCGCGAGAAGTCGGTCTCGAAGATGTCGCCGCGCTCGAACGTGGCCAGCTTCTGGACGCCGGCGTCGCGAGCGTTGCGCCGGGCCAGCGCGACCATGTCGGGATTGAACTCGATGCCGTGCGCGCGCGCGCCGCGGAGCGCGGCGCTGATCACCGTGCGCCCGTCGCCGGAGCCCAGGTCGACCAGGTAGTCGGCGGGCGTCAGGCGGGCCAGATCGAGCATCCGGTCGACCAGCGCCTGCTGCGTGGGCAGCCACACCACGTCCTTGCCCGGCTGGCCCGAGAACGGCTTGTACTCGCCGGCGGGCTTCGTGGCGCTCTGCGGTCTCTCGGCCAGCGCCGGGATCGCGGCCACGCAGGCCGCCACGATCGCCATCCCCATCATCGCACCGCGCGTGCGCCGCATCCGCCTCATCGTCCGATCCCTCCGGTCGTCGTCCTGGCCTTCGATCCGGGTCGCCGCCGCGGCGCCCGCTCCGTCCTTGCGTCCTTCACTTCGTCATTCTGATCGGGTCGCGCCGCCCGGGCGGGCATTGCATCGCACGCCGATCGGCGAAGCGCTCGGGTAGCATTGCCGCCGGGCCGTCCGTTCGACGACGCCCGGACCATCGAGGAGACGAGGACATGCACCGATCCCGACGCCAGGCGGCCGCCGCGTTGTGCGCCGGCCTGGCCAGCGCGTGGCTGGCGCCATCGGCGATCCGGCCGGCGCGCGCGCAATCGCCGGCATTCGTGCCGGTCAAGCCGGTGCGGATCATCGCGCCCAGCTCGCCCGGCGGCATCCTGGACCTGACCAGCCGGATGATCGCGACGACCTGGGGCGAGCGCCTGCCGCAGCCGGTCGTGGTCGAGAACCTGCCCGGCGCCGGCGGCACGATCGGCATACAGGGCGCGCTGCGCGCCGACCCCGACGGCCATACGCTGGTGATGGGCAGCCTGGGGCCGAACGCGGCCAACTACACGCTGCAGGACAAGCTGCCGTACGCGGCCGCCGACCTGGCGCCGGTCGTGTTCGTGCTGTCGATGCCCGACGTCGTCGTCGTCAACCCGAGCCTGCCGATCCATACGCTGGCCGAGCTCAGGTCGCACGCGGCGACCCGGCCCAACGGCCTGTCGATGGCGATCTCGACCAGCGGCTCGTCCGGGCACCTGGCCGGCGAGCTGCTGAAGTCGCGGATCGGCATCCCGGCGGTCGGCGTCGTCTATCGCGGCGCCGCGCCGGCGCTGAACGACCTGGTCGCGGGCCAGGTGGACTTCATGGTCGACAACCTGATCACCGCACTGCCGCTGATCCGCGCCGGCAAGCTGCGTGCGCTGGCGATCACCACGCGCGAGCGCGCGCCCGAGCTGCCCGACGTGCCCACCGTCATCGAGCAGGGCTACCCGGATTTCGACGTGTCGGTGTGGCTCGGACTGTTCGTGTCGTCGAAGGTGCCGGCCGCCACCGTGCAGGCGCTGAACGCCGACCTGAACCGCGTGCTCGCCGACCCGGCGCTGCGCGACCGGATCGCCCAGCAGGGCGGCAAGGCCGAAGGCGGCTCGACGCGGCGCTTCGAAGACTTCGTGCGCGCCGAGACGCAGCGCTGGGGCCAGGTGATCCAGGCGGCCGGCATCAACGCGCAATGACCGCATCCGTTCGCCGCCAGGAGTACCGATGACCTCGACCCCTTCCCCCACGATGCCGCGCCCGATGTTCGGCGCCGATCACGAGCTGTACCGCGCCAACGTCGCGCGCTTCCTGCGCGAGCGCATCCTGCCGTCGCACGCCGACTGGGAGCGCGAGGGCCTGGTGCCGCGCGACGCCTGGCGCGAGGCCGGCGCCGCCGGCCTGCTGTGCCCGGGCATCCCCGACGCGTACGGCGGCGGCGGCGGCGACTTCCTGCACAGCACGATCGTCGTCGAGGAGATCGCCCGCGCGCTGGCCTCGGGCGTGACCGGCTTCACCACGCATTCGGAGAACGTCGCGCCTTACCTGCTCGAATTCGGCACCGAGGCGCACAAGCAGGCGTTCCTGCCCGGCATGGCCAGCGGCGACATCGTCGCGTCGATCGCGATGACCGAGCCCGACGCCGGCAGCGACCTGAAAGCGATCCGCAGCAGCGCGGTGCGCGTCGACGGCGGCTGGCGGCTGAACGGCCAGAAGACCTTCATCACCAACGGCTGGCATGCCGACCGCGTGCTGGTGTTCGCCAAGACCACGCCGCAGGCCGGCGCGCGCGGCATCAGCCTGCTGTGGGTCGACACGCGCAGCCCCGGGTTCCGGCGCGGCCGGCTGCTGGACAAGATCGGCCAGCTCGCGCAGGACACGGCCGAGCTGTTCTTCGACGACGTGTTCGTGCCCGAGGACATGCTGATCGGCGAGCCCGACGCGGCCTTCGGCTACGCGATGAGCGGGCTGATCCGCGAGCGGCTGCTGATCGCGATGCGCTGCGCGGTCGCGCTGGAGGTCGCGCTCGACTGGACGGTGGACCACGTCAAGCAGCGCCGCGCGTTCGGCAAGGCGCTGATCGAGAACCAGCACATCCGCTTCAAGCTGGCCGAGATCAAGACGCTGGCCTGCGCGACCCGCGCGTTCGTCGACAACTGCCTGACGCAGTACCTGGCCGGCGCGCTGACCGTCGACGGCGCGGCGATGGCCAAGTTCTGGGCCGGCGAGGCCACCCGCGCGATCGACGACCTGATGCAATTCTTCGGCGGCTACGGCTACATGCGCGAGTATCCGATCGCGCGCGCCTACGTCGACGTGCGGCCCAACCGGATCTACGGCGGCTCGGCCGAGATCATGCGCGAGGTCATCGCCCGCGGGCTGTGACCGGGCGGCGGCGCGACGGTCGTCGGGCCTCGCCGCGCATTGCACGCGCACCATCCGGGCGCGAACGCGGGCCGCCTGGGCGCGAACGCGGATCGCGATGCGCGTTGCCGTAGCATGACGCCATGCCCACCCCCGCGCCGTCGTCCCGCCCCCGCCCACCGAAACCCGCGGCATTCCGGCAACGCCCGACCGAGGCCCCCGCCGGCGGCTGGCGGCTGCGCCTGCACCGGATCATCTTCGAGGCCGAGACGCCCGCCGGACGCGCGTTCGATCTGGCGCTGGTCGCGCTGATCCTGCTCAGCGTCGCGATCGTCGTGCTCGACAGCATCGACAGCGTACGCACACGCTACGGCGCGCTGCTCGGGATGCTCGAATGGCTGCTGACCGGCCTGTTCACGATCGAGTACGTGGCCCGCCTGGTCTGCGTGCGGCGTCCGTTGCGCTACGCGACCAGCGCGTTCGGCATCATCGACCTGGTCGCGGTGCTGCCCACGTACCTGGCCTTCCTGGTTCCCGGCCTGCACCTGCTGATCGACGTGCGGATCCTGCGTTTGCTGCGCCTGTTCCGGATCCTGAAGCTGACCGCCTACGTCGAGGAATACCGGATGCTGGGCGGCGCGCTGTACGCGTCGCGGCGCAAGATCTTCGTGTTCATGACCTTCGTGATGATGGTCGTGCTGATCATGGGCACGCTGATGTACGTCGTCGAAGGGCCGCGGCACGGCTTCACCAGCATCCCGGTCGGCGTCTACTGGGCGGTCACGACGATGACGACCGTGGGTTTCGGCGACATCACGCCGCAGACCGATTTCGGACGCGTGATCGCGTCGACGATGATGCTGATCGGCTGGGGAACGCTGGCCGTGCCCACCGGCATCGTCAGCGCCGAGTTCACCGCACGCCGGCTGGCGCCGCCCACGCCGTCGACGCGCACCTGCCCCGAATGCCTGACCGAAGGACATTCGCCGGGCGCGCGCTTCTGTCACGAATGCGGGGCGCGGCTGCCGCGGGCGACGATGCCGAGGGACGGCGGCGACGGCGAAGGGTCCTCGGCCTAGCCGGCGCGGCCCCCTCCGAGACACCCCTCCGAGACACCCCTCCGAGACACCCCTCCGGGACACCCCTCCGAGGACGCACAGCCGACTGAAACGGGTGTGCGAACCGTTGCGCGCGACGCACTGCGCGATGCTGCAATGCAGCGTAAACTGGGGCCTCCTCCTCGTCCCGATACATGCCCGATCGCCTGCCCGCGTGCCGCCGTGCGCGCCGGGGCCGGCTTCGTGCTTTGCGCAGATGAACACCCACGCCGCCGATCCGTCCGCTTCCCGCCCCGCCGCGCAGGCATCCGACGCCTCGTCCGCCTCGTCCGCCTCGTCCGCTTCGTCCGCTTCGTCCGCTTCGTCCGCTTCGTCCGCTTCGTCCGCTTCGTCCGGCGCGCCGGCCGGGGCCGACGCCTTCGCGCGGCCCGATGGCGGCGCCGCGACCCCGCCCCCGGCCGCACCGGTGCGCGCCGGACGCGCGATCCTGGCGCTGGCCACCGGCGGCTTCGCGATCGGCACCGGCGAATTCGTCATCATGGGCCTGCTGCCCGACGTCGCCGGCGACCTGGTGATCTCGATCCCGCGGGCCGGCCACATGATCAGCGCCTACGCGCTGGGCGTCGTCGTCGGCGCGCCGCTGCTGGCCGTGCTCGGCGCGCGCCTGGAGCGGCGGGCGTTCCTGATCGCGCTGATGGGGCTGTTCGTCGCCGGCAACCTGGCCAGCGCCGCGGCGCCCGGCTACGGCTCGCTGGCCGTGCTGCGCCTGCTCAGCGGGCTGCCGCACGGCACGTACTTCGGCGTCGCGTCGCTGGTGGTCGCCGCGCTGTCGCCGCCGCACCAGCGCGCCCGCGCGGTCGGCCAATTGATGCTCGGACTGACGACGGCGACGCTGGTCGGCGTGCCGATCGCCGCCGGCCTCGGGCAATGGCTCGGCTGGCGGGCGGCGTTCGTGCTGGTCGCCGCGATCGGCGCGCTGACGATGGGCCTGGTCTGGCGCTGGCTGCCGGTGATGCCGGCGGCGCGCGGCGCCAGCCCGCTGCGCGAGCTGGGCGCGCTGCGCCGCGGACAGGTGTGGCTGACGCTGGGCATCGGCGCGATCGGCTTCGGCGGCATGTTCGCGGTGTTCAGCTACGTCAAGCCGACGCTGATGGCGCTGGCCGGCCTGACCGAGGCCGGCGTGCCGATCGTGCTCGCGCTGTTCGGCATCGGCATGGTCGCCGGCAACGTGATCGGCGCGCGCCTGGCCGACCGCGCGCTGATGCCGACGATCGGCGCGGTGCTCGCGTGGTCGGCACTGGTGCTCGGCGCGTTCTGGCTGACGGCCTCGCACCTGTGGCTGGGCGCGCTGAACGTGCTGCTGGTCGGCACCGCCGTCGCGCTGGGCCCGGCGCTGCAGATCCGCCTGATGGACGTGGCCGGCGACGCGCAGACGCTGGCCGCGGCACTGAACCACTCGGCGTTCAACCTGGCCAACGCGCTCGGCGCCTGGCTCGGCGGGCTGACGATCGCCGCCGGCTGGGGCTGGGCGTCGACCGGCCCGGTCGGGATGCTGCTGGCGCTGGCCGGGATCGCGTTCTGGGCCGAATCGTGGCGCCGGGCGCGCGGCCAGGCCCGTTCATGCGGCGCGACGCAGGACGCGGCAGCACCGGGCTGACCGGGAGCCCACCCAGACGCACGGGACGGCAGCGGACGCTCGCGAGCCGCGGCAAGCGACGGGGCGCGACCAGCGAGGCCGTCAGTCACGCGCGCGAAGCTTGGCGACCTCGTCGTCGGGCGGCAGCAGCTCGTCGCCGGGCACGTACTGGTAATCGACCATGATGCCGCGGCCGTCCTTCAGCCCGATCCTGCCGACGTAGACGCCCAGCGTCGACTGGTGGTCGATCTCGCGATAGACGATCGGCCCGTCCGGCGTGTCGACCTTCAGGCCCGAGAAGGCCTTGATCATCGACTCGGCGTCGGTCTTGCCGCCGGCGCGCTTGACGCCCTCGACCAGCGACTTGATCAGGCTGTAGCCGATGACCGAGCCGAGCCGCAGGTCGGCGCCCTGGTTGGCCGCTTGGTAGGCCTTGACGAAGGCCTTGTGCGCCGGCGTGTCGATCGTCTGCCACGGGTAGCCGGTGACGATCCAGCCGACCGGCGCCTCGTCGCGCAGCGGGTCCAGGTACTCGGGCTCGCCGCTCAGCAGGCTGACGACCGGCCGGTCCTTGAACAGGCCGCGGTTGTTGCCCTCGCGCACGAACTTGGCCAGGTCGGCGGCGAACAGCGCGTTGAACACCGCGTCGGGGCGCGCGTCGGCGATCGCCTGCACGACGCTGCCCGCGTCGACCTTGCCCAGCGGCGGCGCCTGCTCGGTGACGAACTCGATGTCGGGCTGGCCGGCCTTCATCAGCTTCTTGAAGGTCTCGACGGCCGACTGCCCGTACTCGTAGTTCGGGTACACGATCGCCCAGCGCTTCTTCTTCAGCTTTAGCGCCTCGGGCACCAGCGACGCGGCCAGCATGTAGGTCGACGTGCGCAGCCGGAACGTATAGCGGTTGCCGCTGCCCCAGGTGATGCGGTCGGTCAGCGCCTCGGACGCGAGGAAGAACGTCTTCTTCTGCTTCGCGTAGTCGGTCAGCGCGAGCCCGACGTGCGACAGGAACGCGCCGGCCAGCAGGTCGACGCGTTCGCGCGCCACCAGCTCCTCGGCCTGGCGCACGGCCTCGCCCGGATTGGCATTGTCGTCGCGCGTGACCAGCTCGAACTTCCTGCCGTCGACGCCGCCGGCGGCATTGGCCTCGGCCACCGCCAGCGCCATGCCCATCCGGTAGGCGTCGAGGAACACCGGCTGCGCCTTGTAGCTGTTGATCTCGCCGATCTTGATCGTGCCCTGCGCCGCCGCGGCCGCGCTGAACGCCGCCACGCAGGCCAGGCCCGCCAGCCGCACACCCCACGACAACAAGGATCCCGCGCGTCGATTCATGAATGCTCCCAGCCAATGAAGGAAAACGGCTCGCCCTTCGTAGGAGATTCCCTACGCCAGGATCCGCCACCGGCGGGCGGCGGCGGGATGTTCTCCTACACGCATCACCGGGCGGCGCACCGATAATCAACGCGCAATATACGTCGAAAATCCGGCCGCCCGCCCGCGGCCGGCGCGCCGATCGCTTCCGGGCCGTGCCTCGGGTCGCGAGAAGGCGCGTCTCTCGCCCGCGATCGATGCCTTATCCCCGCAGTCCCGTCGGCCAGCGCTTGCTGGTTCTCGCCCCCACCGGACACGACGCCGACAACGTGTGCAACCTGCTGTCCGGCAACGGCATCGACGTGCGCGTGCTGCGCTCGCTCGCCGAGTTCGCGCGGGCGATCGATCCGTCGACCGGCGCCGTGCTGGTCACCACCGAGGCGCTGCAGGACCGCGACCTGGCGCCGCTGGCGGCGGCGCTGGACGCGCAGCCGACCTGGTCCGACGTGCCTTTCGTCTACCTGGCCCACGCGAAGACGCACGACGACCTCGCGCCGCCGTCGACGACCGCGCGGCAGATGCTGCCGCCGCGCGCCAGCAACGTCATCGTGCTCGAACGGCCGCTGAGCAGCGAATCGCTGCTCAGCGCCGTGGTCTGGGCGCTGTCGGCCCGGTCGCGGCAGTTCGAGCTGCGCGACCAGTTGCTCGAGCTCGAACGCCGCGCCGAGCTGCTGCGCCAGGCGCAGCGCGTGCAGCGGATCGAGTCCGAGCGGCTCGAGCTGGCGTTGAGCGCCGGCGCGATCGCCGGGACCTGGGTCTGGCAGGTGCGCGACGATCGCCTGACCGGCGACGAGCGTTTCGCGCGCACGCTGGGCCTGGACCCGCAGCGGCTGGCCCGGGGCGTGCCGCTGCGCGAGGCGATCGCGTCGATCCATCCGGACGACGTCGGCGAGGTCATGCAGGCGATCGAGACGCTGTGCGAGCAGGGCGGCAGCTTCCGCAGCGAGCACCGGGTCGCCGACGGCCGCGGCGGCTGGCGCTGGCTCGAGGCGAACGGCCGGATCGAGTTCGACGCGGCCGGACAGGGCACGCGGTTTCCGGGCGTGCTGATCGACATCAGCGAGCGCAAGCAGATCGAGCTATCGCTGCAGCGTAGCGAAAGCGAGCTGCGGCTGGTGACCAACGCGCTGCCGGTGCTGATCGCGCTGGTCGACGGCCACGGCATCGTGCGTTTCGTCAACGAAGCCAGCCATCAATGGCTGTTCGTGCCGCCCGACGCCGCGCTGGCCCGATCGATCCACCTGACGGTGCCGCCGATCCAGGCCGACGCGATGCGCGTGCCGATCGCGCGCGCGCTGGACGGGCAGAACCAGCAATTCCAGTTGAACTGGCCGCACGCCGACGGCCGCCGCCGCGAGGCCGAGGTCCGCCTGCTGCCCCGGCGCAACGCGCGCGGCGATCCCGACGGATTGCACCTGTTCGTGCTCGACGTCACCGACCGGCAGTACGTCGAGGAAGTGCTGCGCGAATCGCAGGCGGTGCTCGAGGCGCGCGTCGACGAACGCACGGCGGCGCTCAAGGCCGAGATGATGCAGCGCCGGCGCGCCGAGGACGCGCTGCGCCAGGCGCAGAAGATGGAGGCGGTCGGGCAGTTGACCGGCGGCATCGCCCACGACTTCAACAACCTGCTGCAAGGCATCTCGGGCTCGCTGGCGCTGATCAAGAAACGGCTGGCCACCGGCCGGATCGACCAGATCGAACGCTTCGCCGACAACGCGCTGCAATCGGCGGCGCGCGCGGCGGCGCTGACGCACCGGCTGCTGGCGTTCTCGCGCCGGCAGCCGCTGGACCCCAAGCCGATGCAGGTCAATCCGCTGATCCGCTCGATGGAAGAGCTGCTGCGGCGCACGCTCGGCGAGACGGTGACGCTCGAGCTGCGGCTCGACGAGCAGGCCTGGCCGACCGTCTGCGACGGCAACCAGCTCGAGAACGCGCTGCTGAACCTGGCGATCAATGCGCGCGACGCGATGCCCGGCGGCGGCAAGCTCGTGATCTCGACCAGCAACGAGACCCGCCATGAGGACGGCGAGCGCTGGCGCGACGCGCGCGACGATCCGGACGCGCCGCAGCGCTACGTTTGCATCACGGTGACCGACACCGGCATCGGCATGCCGGCGTCGGTCGTCGAGCGGGCGTTCGACCCGTTCTTCACGACCAAGCCGCAGGGCCAGGGCACGGGCCTGGGCCTGTCGATGATCTATGGCTTCACCCGGCAATCCGAAGGGCTGTGCGAGATCGACAGCGAGGTCGATCTGGGCACGACGGTGCGTCTGTATCTGCCTCATCGCCAGGACAGGCCCGGCGCGGCGGACGGCGAGGCGGGCGCCGGTTCGCCGGGCGCCGACGACGCCGCGTCGCCGGGCCGCAAGGAAACGATCCTGGTGATCGAGGACGACGAGGTCGTGCGCGAGCTGCTGGTGCAGGCGCTGAGCGAGCTGAGCTTCGACGTGCTGCAGGCCAGCGACGGACCGCAGGGACTGGACATCCTGCGCGGCCGCCAGCGGATCGACCTGCTGCTGTCGGACATCGGCCTGCCGGGGCTCAACGGCCGGCAGGTCGCCGACGCCGCGCGCGTGCAGCGGCCGAACCTGAAGGTGCTGTTCATGACCGGATACGCCGAGGTGGCGGCCACCGCGCACGGCTTCCTGCGCCCGGGGATGGCGATGATCGCCAAACCGTTCGCGATCGAGGTGCTGACGGCGCGCGTGTGCGAGCTGATCGACAGCGAGCAAGCGCAGGAATCGGCCGCCGCCAACGCTTCGTAATAAGATCGGAGCGGTCCATTCCCGTCGGCGCGCGCGCCCCGTCCTCCATGACCCGGAACTTCCTCTCGCTGTACGGCCACGGCTTCGCGCGCGTGGCCGCCTGCACGATCCCCTGCGCGATCGCCGATCCGGCGGCCAACGCGGCGACGATCGCCGCGATGGCCGCCGACATGGACGAGCAGGGCGTCGCGCTGGCGATCTTCCCGGAGCTGGCGCTGTCCGGCTACGCGATCGACGACCTGCTGCTGCAGGACGCGCTGCTCGACGCCACCGAGCAGGCCGTCGCCGACCTGCTGGCCGTCACCCGCGAGTTGCAGCCGGTCCTGGTCGTCGGCGCGCCGCTGCGGCACGCGCAGCGCGTCTACAACACGGCGCTGGTGCTGCACCGCGGCCGGCTGCTGGGCGTGGCGCCCAAGTCCTACCTGCCGACCTACCGCGAGTTCTACGAGCGCCGCCAGACGGCCGCCGGCGAGCAGGCGCGGGGCACGGTCCGCGTCGCCGGGCAGACCGCGCCGTTCGGCCCGGACCTGATCTTCGAGGCCGAGGACCTGCCGGGCCTGGCGCTGCACGTCGAGATCTGCGAGGACTTCTGGGTGCCGATCCCGCCGAGCGCCGAGGCCGCGCTGGCCGGCGCCACGGTGCTCGCCAACGTCTCGGGCAGTCCGATCACGATCGGCCGCGCCGATACGCGCCGGATGCTGTGCCTGTCGCAATCGTCCCGCTGCCTGGCCGCCTACGTCTACGCGGCCGCCGGTGCCGGCGAATCGACGACCGAGGTGGCCTGGGACGGACAGTGCCTGATCTGCGAGGCCGGCGCCGTGCTGGCCGAGAGCGAGCGCTTCCGCGGCGACGCGCACGCGACGATCGCCGACGTCGACCTGGGCCGGCTGCGCCAGGAACGGATGCGCATGGGCACCTTCGACGACAACCGGCGCGCGCACGACGCGCGCGTCGGCGCTTTCCGCCGCGTGCCGTTCGCGCTGCGTCCGCGTCCCGACGACCTGGGCCTGCGCCGGCGCATCGAGCGCTTTCCGTTCGTGCCGGCCGACCCGGCCCGGCTCGCGCAGGACTGCTACGAGGCGTACAACATCCAGGTCGCCGGCCTCGCGCAGCGGATCCGCGCCAGCGGCGTCCAGCGGCTGGTCATCGGCGTGTCGGGCGGGCTCGATTCGACGCAGGCGCTGATCGTCGCGGCCCGCGCGCTCGACCAGCTCGGCCTGCCGCGCGAGCGCATCATCGCCTGCACGCTGCCCGGCTTCGGCACCGGCGAGCAGACGCGCGCCAACGCGCTGCGGCTGATCGCGGCGATCGGCGCCGAGCACCGCGAGATCGACATCCGTCCGGCGGCGACGCGGATGCTCGAGGACATCGGCCATCCGTACGGGCGCGGCGAGCAGGTCTACGACGTCACGTTCGAGAACGTGCAGGCGGGCCTGCGCACCGACTACCTGTTCCGCCTGGCCAACCACGAGAACGCGTTCGTCGTCGGCACCGGCGACCTGTCCGAGGCCGCGCTCGGCTGGTGCACGTATGGCGTCGGCGACCACATGTCGCACTACCACGTCAACGTCGGCGTGCCCAAGACGCTGATCCAGCACCTGATCCGCTGGGCGATCACCTCGGGCGAGTTCGACGAATCGGTCGGCGTCACGCTCGACGCGATCCTGGGCACCGAGATCTCGCCCGAGCTGATCCCGGCCGACGCGGCCGGCGCGATGCAGAGCACCGAGGCGACGATCGGCCCGTACGCGCTGCAAGATTTCAACCTGTACTACACGCTGCGCTTCGGCTTCGCGCCGACGAAGATCGCGTTCATGGCCTGGCACGCGTGGAGCGACGCCGAACGGGGCGCGTGGCCGCCGGGCTTTCCGCCGGACAAGCGCCAGGCCTATCCATTGGCCGAGATCAAGCGCTGGCTGCGCGTGTTCCTGTTCCGCTTCTTCACGACCAGCCAGTTCAAGCGCTCGGCCTCGCCGAACGGGCCGAAGGTGTCCGACGGCGGCAGCCTGTCGCCGCGCGGCGACTGGCGCGCGCCGTCGGACGGCAATGCCCGCGCCTGGCTCGCCGACCTCGAACGCAACGTGCCCGACGCCCCGGACGCCCCGGCGCGCTGACGGCCGCCGAATCGCGCCCCGCCCCTGCCGCGGTAAGTGTTGCGGCCGGCCGTGGTCCAATGTCCAGCCGTGCCGCGCGACGCCGCCCCGGATCGCCGCGCGGCGAGGCCCGCCCCCGTCTTTCATCCGTCTCGACTGGAGTCGACCATGCATCTCGTTGAAGACCTTGCGCCCGCCGTCCATTCGCCGGCCGTTTCGCCGGCCGACGTTCCGTCGGCGCTTTCATTCGGCCGTCCGTCCGCGGCCCGGCCGCCGCGGCGCGCCGCGCGGCGGCTCGCGCCGCTGCTGCTGGCCGTCGCGGCCGGCCTGGCCGCCGTTGCCCCCGGCGCGTCGGCGCAGAACCTCGACCAGCTCAAGGGCCTGGTCGGCGGCGCCAAGGACGGCGCCGCCGAGGCGAGCGGAGCCGGCGGCGCGCTGCCCTCGCTCGGATCGATGAACATCGGCAGCCTGGGCAACGCGACCGGCGTCGTCGAGTACTGCATCAAGAACAACTACCTGGACGGCGGCGCCAGCGGCATCAAGGACAAGCTGATGGGCAAGCTGTCCGGCGGCGACACCAAGCCGAGCGAGGACAGCGGCTACCAGGCCGGCGCCAAGGGGCTGTTCAACACCAGCGACGGCAAGAGCGTCGACCTGTCGGGCGGCGGCCTGAAGGAGAAGTTCACCAAGCAGGTGTGCGAGCAGGTGCTCAAGCAGGCGAAGAACCAGCTCTGACCCGCGCCGGCTCACCCGGTCACGCCGGCTGGCGCCGCCGTCGACCCCGATGTTACGATCGCCGACATCATCCTGCCCGCGGCGACCCGCGGCGGCGTCCTCCATCCCAGCACAGCCGACATCATGCCCTCATCGACCTTGCGCCTGATCACCGCCGCCGGCCTGCTCGCCGCGGCGCTGCCCGTCGTCGCCACGGGGATCTCCTCGTCGATATCCGACAGCGTCGGCGAGTCGGTGGGCAGCGTCTCCGATTCGATCGAGCGCTCGAGCGACAGCTCGTCGAAGACGACCGGCCTGGCCGAAGGCGATTACCGCATCACCCAGGTCGCGCTGGCCGACGGCCGGCCGGCGATGACGCGGCTGACGCTGCGGGCCGCGGCCGCCAACGATGATGGTGATCGAGACGGCGACCGCGACGCGGTCTTCCTGTACGTGCCCACCGACCTCGTCGAGCGGCACGCGCTCGCGCAGGGTGGATCGATCACCGCCCGCCATCGTCCGTACGGCATCGAGTTCACGGCGGCGCGCGCGCCGCGGCCGTTCTTCCTCGTCGTGCACGACGAGGTGCGCCGCGACCTCGACCATCACGTCGTCACGCTCTGAAACCTGTTTCCGAGACCTGTCACCTCGACCGTCGGCGGCACGGCGGCGGCGCAGCGGCGAGCCGACGCGCCGGCGAACGCGCGCGCCCGCGTGCGAGCGCCAGGATTCGGCCACCACGATCGCAGGCGCGCCGATGGACCGGCTGGCTGCTGAGCTGGGCGCTGGGCGCGGCGGCGCTGGCGGCGACGATGCCGGCGGCGCACGCATCGATCGCGTTCTGCGACCGCCCGCCCGAGCTGAACGCCGCGCAGCAGGACCGCCTGCTGCGTTTCGCCGCGCTGATCAAGCGCTCGCTCGACGACAGCGGCCGGCGGATCGCGCTGGTCGCGCGATCGGGCATGGACCTGGGCGAGATGGGCGTGCGCTATTCGCATGCCGGCATCAGCCTGCGTGACAGCGCCAACACCGCGTGGTCGGTGCGCCAGCTCTACTTCGCGTGCGACGAGCGCCGATCGAGGCTGTTCGACCAGGGTCTGTCGGGCTTCGTGCTGGGTCTCGATCCGACCGGCGCCGGTTACGTGTCGATCGTGCAGGTGCCGCCGTCGCACGATGCGCGCCTGGCCGACGCCGCGCTCGACAACCGGATCGCGCTGAACCTGCTCGCCGGCGCCTACAGCGCCAACGCCTATCCGTTCAGCACGCAGTACCAGAACTGCAATCAATGGGTGATCGAAATGCTGGCCGCCGCCTGGGGCGGCCTGGCCGGCGGCGATGCCGACCGGCGCGACGATCCGGCGCTGCGCGGGCGCGCCCAGCGGTGGCTGGCCGATTCCGGTTACCAGCCCAGCCTGTTTCGCGTCGCCCATCGGCCGATGATCTGGGCCAGCGCGTTCGTGCCTTGGGTGCACACGCGCGACCATCCGGACGAGGACGTCGACGACAAGCGCTTTTACGTCAGCATGCCGGCTTCGATCGAGGACTTCGTCCACGCGCGGGTGCCGGGGGCGACGCGCACCGAGTTCTGCCTGAGCGACACGCGCATCGTCATCCGTCATGGCTGGGCGCCGATCGCCGACGGATGCGAGGCGGTCGACGGAGACACGGTCGTCGCGCTCGATTGACCACGGGCCAGAGCGCAAGCCTCGTCCTTCAGGACGAGGTCAAGCGAGGCGATCGTCTTCTGGCGCCGAAGGCGCCCCTGTATCGTGGCGAGGAAGCTCCCGCCTTCAAGCGGGAGCGACTCACGATGCCGGCGCCCGTTCACGCGAGAGACCACTTATGACGACACCGACGCTCAGGGAGCAAGCGCTGCTGATCGTCCTGACGCCCGACGCCGTCGACAAGGCGCGACGGGCCGGCGAGCTGGCGCGCGCCGGGCTGCCGATCGCCGCTGACCAGCACCTGGACGAACCCGAGGGCCTGCCCGGCCGCCCTCCTCATCCGGTGCTCGTGCCTTTCGAGGCGTTGCCGACGCGATCGATGGCCACGCGCGAGGGGCACGCGGCGCTGATCCATTCGGTCGCGCACATCGAGTTGAACGCGATCGACCTGGCGCTCGACGCGGCCTGGCGCTTCGCCGGCCTGCCCGACGCCTACTATCGCGACTGGCTGCGCGTGGCCGCCGAGGAGGCGCTGCACTTCACGCTGCTGCGCGAGCATCTGCTGAGGATGGGCTTCGACTACGGCTCGTTCGCCGCGCACCACGGCCTGTGGGCGATGGCCGAACGCACGCGCGACGACGTGATGGCGCGCATGGCGCTGGTGCCGCGCACGCTGGAAGCGCGCGGCCTCGACGCATCGCCGGGCGTTCGCCGCAAGCTGGTCGGCGTCGGCGACCAGGACGGCGCGGCGATCATCGACCGGATCCTGCGCGACGAGGTCGGCCACGTGGCGATCGGCAACCACTGGTACCGCGCGCTGTGCGCGCAGCGCGGGCTCGATCCGCTCGCCACTTATGACGCGCTGGCGCGCCGCTACCGCGCGCCGCGCTTGAAGGGACCGTTCAATCGGCAGGCGCGCCGGCGGGCCGGCTTCACCGACGCCGAGCTGGACGCGCTCGAACGCGACGCCCGGGCCGGCGCCGCCGGCGCGCCGCCTGGTACCTCGGCACCCGAGTAACGCGGCATTCGCCGAGACCGAAGCGCCCCCGGTCGCGCCGCCACGTCGCCGTCGAGTGCAGCGCGTATACTCGCCTGAAAAATGTGCGAGTGCAGCAATCATGGGCAAGAAACTGGAGTCGTTACTCAAGCGCAATCGCGGCTGGTCCCGGAAGATGGAGGAGCGGCGGCCGGGCTTTTTCAACAGCCTGGTCGCGCAGCAGGCGCCGCGCTACATGTGGATCGGCTGCGCCGACAGCCGCGTCCCCGCGAACGAGCTGGTCGACCTGGCGCCCGGTGAGCTGTTCGTCCACCGCAACGTCGCCAACGTCGTCGTCCATTCGGACCTGAACTGCCTGTCGGTCATCCAGTTCGCGACCGACGTGCTCCAGGTCGAGCACATCCTCGTCGTCGGCCATTCGAACTGCGGCGGCGTGACGGCGGCCCTCGAGGACCAGCGCGTCGGGCTCGTCGACAACTGGATCCGCCACGTGCAGGACGTGCGCAACCGCCACCACGACTGGCTGTACAGCCTGCCCGAAAGCGATCGGCCGAACGCGCTGTGCGAGCTGAACGTCGTCGAGCAGGCATTGAACGTCTGCCAGACGACGATCGTGCGCGACGCCTGGCAGCGCGGACAATCGGTCTGCGTGCACGGCTGGGTCTACGGGCTGCACAACGGGCTGCTCGAGGATCTGGCGATGACGGTGTCCTGCAGCGAGGAGATCGTGTCCGCCTATCAGGCGGCGCTCGCGGCGGTCAAGGCGCGGTACGGCGGGAAGGCGGGCGGCGGCTGAAGCGCGCGCCGGCGTCGACGCGAGCCGCCCTCCGCGCGACCTTCGGCGCGGTTTGATGGCATGCTTGTCGACGGCCAGGCGGTCCGGACCGGCGGCAGGCGCCGGTCCGTCCCCCCTGGCTGCGCCTTCCCCCACAACGACAACCACGATGGAGACCCCCCAAATGCCCGTAGTCACCGCCAACGGTATCGAGATCGCCTACGACGAGTTCGGCGACCCGCGAGCGCCGGCCCTGCTGCTCATCATGGGCCTGGGCACGCAGATGATCGCCTGGCCGGTGCCGTTCTGCGAGGCCCTGGCGCAGCGCGGCTTTCGCGTGCTGCGCTTCGACAATCGCGACATCGGCCTGTCGACCAAGTTCGACGCCGCCGGCCCGATGGACGTCGTGGGCGCCTTCTCCAAGGCGATGGCCGGAGAGCAGGTCGAGGCGCCCTACACGCTGAACGACATGGCGGCGGATGCCGTCGGGCTCATGGACGCGCTGGACATCGCCCGCGCCCACGTGGTCGGCGCGTCGATGGGCGGCATGATCGCCCAGGTCGTGGCGGCCAAGTACCCGGACCGCACGCGCAGCCTCGTCTCGATCATGTCGTCGAGCGGAGCGCCGGACCTGCCGCCCGCCAAACCCGAGGCGATCGCCGTGCTGCTCGCCCCGCGTCCGGAGGCCGGCGATCGCGAGAAGATCATCGCCCAGGGCATGAACACGTATCGGGTCATCGGCAGCCCGGGCTTTCCGATCTCCGATGAGGAACTGCGCGCCAAGGTCGAGCAGGCCACCGATCGCTCGTACTACCCGGTCGGCGTGGGGCGGCAACTGGTGGGAGTCCTCGCGTCCGGCAGCCGCGTCGATCTGCTGAAGACGATCAAGGCGCCGTCGCTGGTGCTGCATGGCGCCGACGATCCGCTGGTGCCCGTCGAAGCCGGGCAGGACACCGCCAAGCATATTCCCGGCGCCAAGTTGACGATCATTCCCGGCATGGGCCACGACCTGGCGCCCGGCCTCGTGCCGATCCTGGCCGAGGCCATCGCCGAACACTGTCTCGCGGCGGACAAGCAGTAAGCGGAGGTGAAAACGATGGCCGACGACAAGGCAAAGAAAGTGGCTCCGCAAGCCAAGGATACGAAAGCCAAGGGTCCGAAAACCGAGGATCCGAAAGCGGATGGCGACACGCACGCCAGGGCCACGGTGAAACCGCCGTCGATGGCGCTGCTGGCCGGCGAAGGACGCGGGCTGCTGGACATTCCGGCGCTGTTCGCGGCGGCGCCGTTCCTGGCGAACGCGCCGCGCGGACAGCCTCATCCGGTGCTGGTGCTGCCCGGGCTGGGCGCCGACGACACGTCGACGCTGGCCATTCGCGGCTTCCTCGGCCGTCTCGGCTACCAGGTCCAGGGCTGGAAGCGCGGGCGCAATGTGCGCGCGCCCGACGCGGACCTCGAATCGATCGCCGCGCAGGTCACCAAGCTCCAGGCGGATTCGGGCCAGAAGGCCAGCCTGATCGGCTGGAGCCGCGGCGGCATCATCGCCCGCGAGGTCGCGCGCCAGGTTCCCGATGCCGTCCGCATGGTCATCACGCTGGGCAGCCCGTTCGCGGCGCCGGGCGCCAGCAATGTCCGGACCATCTGGCGGCTGGTGACCGGCAAGCCCTACGAGCCGCCGACGCCCGCGCGCATCAGCCGGCTGGCGCAGCCGCTGACCGTGCCCTCGACGTCGATCTACACCCGTGCCGACGGGGTCGTCGCATGGCAGGCCTGCCTCGAGCAGGAGGGCGGCGAGCGCGAGAACATCGAGGTCGTCACGACCCACATCGGGCTCGGCTTCCATGCGCCCGCGCTGTGGGTCATCGCCGATCGTCTCGCGCAGGCGCCGGGAAGCTGGGCGCCGTTTCGCCCGAGCGCGCTCGTCGCCCCGTGGTTCCCGGGCGCGGCGGCCAAGCGCTGACAACGAGCCGGCAATCCGGAAACCGCCGCATCGCGATGCCGAAATTCGCCGCCAACCTCAGCCTGATGTACAACGAGCACGCGTTCGTCGACCGCTTCGCGGCCGCCGCGCGCGACGGGTTCACGGCGGTCGAATGCCTGTTTCCCTACGAGCATCCGGCCGACGAGCTGGCCACGCGCCTGCGCGACCACGGCCTGCGCCAGGTGCTGTTCAACCTGCCGCCCGGCGACTGGCGGGCCGGCGAGCGCGGCCTGGCGTGCCTGCCGGGCCGGCAGGCCGAATTCCGCGACGCGCTGGCGCGCGCGCTCGACTATGCGCAGGCGCTGCGGTGCCCGCGGCTGCACGTGATGGCGGGCCTCGCGCCGGCCGGCGTCGAGCGCGCGCGGCTGCGCGAGGTCTACGTCGACAACCTTCGCTGGGCCTGCGCGCAGGCCGCGCCGCTCGGCGTCGACCTGCTGATCGAGCCGATCAACACGCGCGACATCCCGCGTTTCTTCCTGAACCGGCAGGACGACGCGCATGCGGTGATCGCCGACGTCGGCGCGCCGAACCTCAAGGTGCAGATGGACCTGTACCACTGCCAGATCGTCGAAGGCGACGTCGCGACGAAGATCCGCCGGTACGTACCGACCGGCCGCGTCGGCCACATGCAGATCGCCGGCGTGCCCGAACGGCACGAGCCCGACACCGGCGAGCTGCACCACCCGTATTTGTTCGACGTCATCGACGCCGCCGGCTTCGACGGCTGGATCGGCTGCGAATACCGGCCGCGCGCCGGTACGCGGGAGGGATTGGGCTGGTTCAGTGCTGCCCTTCGGGCATCCGCACGACCAGACCATCGAGATCGTCGCGCATGACGATCTGGCACGCGAGCCGCGACACCGGCTCGGTGGCGGTCGCGAAGTTCAGCATCTCGGTTTCCATCGTCTGCGGCGGCGACAACTGATCGAACCAGGCCGCATCGACGAACACATGGCAGGTCGCGCACGCGCATTGGCCGCCGCAATCGGCGTCGATGCCCGGAATGCCGTTGCTGACCGCCCCCTGCATCACCGATTCGCCGACCGGCACGTCGATGACGTGCGCCTGGCCACCGTGCTCGATGTAAGTCACTTTGGGCATGGATCTCCTTGTCGCCTGTCGTCGTTCTCGTCATGCCCGCGCGGGCCCACTGGGCGGCGCGGCGGCGTCCAGACTAGCAGCAATCGCGGGCGAACGGCTATTCGGGGTTCGTCGACCAGCCCCGCGCGCACGGCCCGCGTTTTGACTCGCCCCCGATCGGGCTTCATCATCGGCAACCTCTGCCGGCAACCTCTGCCGCCCCATCATTCGGACCACGACCCGGGAGACCCGACTCGATGACTTCGCCCTCCGATGCCGCGCTGTACGACGTGCGCCGCGGCGCCGCCTGGATCACGCTGAACCGCCCCGACAACCGCAACGCGTTGTCGGTGGACCTGGTCAACGCGGTGTACGACCATCTGCAGGCCGCCAACGACGCCCCGTCGGCGCGCTGCATCGTCCTGACCGGCACCGGTCCGGCGTTCTGCGCCGGCGCCGACCTGAAGCGCCCGCCCGGCCAGGCCACCGACGGCGAACGCGCGGTCCCCTACCCCGACCTGCTCAAGCGCATCATCGACAGCCCCAAGCCGGTGATCGCCGCCGTCAACGGCGCGGCCTTCGCGGGCGGCCTCGGCCTGGTCGGCGCGGCCGACATCGTCATCACCGCGGCCGACGTGCCGTTCAGCTTCTCCGAAGTGCGGATCGGCGTGATCCCGGCGATCATCGCGATGGTCTGCGTGCCCAAGCTCGGCACCCACCACGCGACGCGGCTGTTCGTCACCGGCGAGCGCTTCGACGGCGAGCGGGCCGTGCAGATGGGGCTCGCGCATCGCGCGGTGCCGGGCGACCGTCTGATCGACGCGGTGCAGGAAGAGGTCGACATGATCGCGCTCGGCGGCCCGATCGCCGTCGTCGAGTGCAAGAAGCTGGCCCGCCGCGCCGCGCAGTTGCCGCTCGACGAAGGGCTGGCGGAAATGGCGGTATGGAGCCGCCGGATGTTCACGTCGGCCGAAGGCGCCGAGGGCATGGCGGCGTTCCGCGAGAAGCGCAAGCCGTCGTGGGTGACGGAGTCGCGCTGACGGCGACGAGCTCGCGACGGCAGCCAACGACAAAGGGACTTGACCTTGAACCGCCGTTCAAGGTTACCGTGCGGCGGCAAGGACGATGAAAACGAGGTTCCGTTCGACATGCCCCAGCGCATCCTTCACGTGGTCAGCAACGTCGCCCGCTACGGCGACACGGCCGAAGCGACCGGCCTGTGGCTGTCGGAACTCACGCATGCGTGGCAGGTGTTCGCATCGCAAGGTCACGATCAGCATCTGGTGAGCCCGCTGGGCGGCGTCTCGCCACTGGAGCCGCGATCGCTGAAGTGGCCGAACCTCGATGCCAGCGCGAAGGAATGGCTGGCCGACGCGGCCCGGATGGCGCTGCTGTCGAAGACTGCCCGGCCCGACGAGATCGATCCGGCGGATTTCGACGCGATCTACTTCACCGGCGGGCACGCGGTGATGTGGGACTTTCCGGAAGCGCCCGGGCTCCAGCGCATCACCCGCGATATCCACGAACGGGGCGGCATCGTCTCATCGGTGTGCCACGGGTACTGCGGGCTGCTGAACACGCGGCTGGCCGACGGCTCGCTGCTGGTCGCCGGGCGTCGGCTGACCGGCTTTTCCTGGCGCGAGGAAGTGCTGGCCGGCGTCGCCCGCAAGGTTCCCTACAACGCCGAAGAAACGATGAAGCAGCGTGGCGCGCGCTATGAGAAAGCCTGGCTGCCGTTCGTGCCCAAGGTCGTCGTCGATGGCCGGCTGGTGACCGGGCAGAATCCGCAGTCGGCCAAGGCCACGGCCGAAGCCGTCGCCTCGCTGCTTCGCTGACAGCCCCGTCTACCGGCGGTCGAACGCACGTCCCGCGCCCCTCGTTCGACCGGCTTCGGGCATCGCTTTCGCGTCGATGCCTGTCGGCGGCGCCGACGATGCCGGGGTCGCCGCGCCCTCCACGTCCAGCAACCGCATTTCCGACAGCACGCGCCTGGCATTGGCCGCGCAATCCATGTCCGCCGGCTTCGCCTCGATCTGCGCGATCAACTCGATCAACTGGGCCTTGCCTTGCGCGAGCCGTGCCTGCAGCGCCTCGATCTCCGACACCTTGCGGCGCAACGTATCGAGCAGCGCACCGTGCTCCCACTGCGCAAGGTCACCAGGCAGCAGCGTGCGCAACTCGTCCAGGCTGAAACCCGCCTGCTGCCCGATCGTGATCAGCCTGAGCACCAGCAACGCCTCGGTGGGGTAGCTGCGGTAGCCGTTGACCTGGCGCTCGACGGCCTTCAGCAGCCCGATGCGCTCATAGAAGCGGATGCGTGAAGGCGCGAGGCCGGTCTGCCGAGCAAGTTCCCCGATCTTCATATCGATGACGTTTCCCGAGTTCGGACGGCGTTTGACATTGAAGTTTACTTCAAGGTTAGTCTCGCTCCACGAAGACGAAATCCATCGTCGCGAGATCGAGGAAACGAGGTACCGGCATGCAAACCATCCTGGGAGCGAACGGCCAGATCGCGGTGGAATTGGCGCGGGAGCTCCGAGGCCGATACACGGACGGCTTGCGGCTGGTGAGCCGCACCCCGCGCAAGGTCAACGACGACGATACGCTGGTCCCCGCCAACCTTCTCGATGCGCGCCAGACCATCGATGCGGTCAAGGGCAGCAGCATCGTCTATTTCACGGCCGGGCTACCGCCCGACACGCGGCTGTGGGAAACGCAGTTCCCGGTGATGCTGCAAAACGCGCTGGCGGCGTGCCGGGCAGCGGGCGCGAAGTTCGTCTATTTCGACAACACCTACATGTACCCGCAGGACGATCGGCCGCAAACCGAGGAAACGCCGTTCGCGCCGGTCGGGCGCAAGGGCGAGGTGCGCGCGGCGATGGCGTCCATGGTGCTCGACGAGATGGCGCGCGCGGATATCCCCGTCCTGATCGGCCGCGCGCCGGAGTTCTATGGCCCGGGGAAGACGCAGAGCTTCACGAACGCGCTGGTCATCGACAGGCTGAAAACCGGCCTGAAACCCCGCGTGCCCGTGCGCGACGACACGCGAAGAACGCTGATCTGGACGCCCGACGCGAGCCGCGCGCTGGCGGCGCTGGGCAACACGGCGGATGCGTTCGGCCAGACCTGGCACCTGCCCTGCTGTGACGATCGCCCGACCTACCGGCAGTTCGTCACGATGGCCTGCCAGGTCTTCGGCGAGGCCGTTGCCTACACGGCGCTGGGCAAGTGGACCTTGTACGCCGCCAGTCTCTTCTCTCCCCAGGTGCGCGAGATCAGAGAGCTGCTGCCCCGGTACGCCCGTGACAACCTGTTCGATTCGAGCAAGTTCAAGCAGCGGTTCCCGGCCTTCCGGGTGACCGCATACCGGGAAGGGCTCGATCTGATCCGTCGAGAGTCGGCCGGCACGGCGCGAGGGTGAGCCACCTCGCCCTGAACGGCGAGGCTCGCGCGTTGGCCCGTGGTCGAGCGAGGCGAACCGATTCCGGCGCCTGAGCGCCGACGGCGAATGCGGTACGATGGCGCGCGCCGATCGGGCTCGGGCCGTGATCGCGGTCGCGACCGAGCCGGTCCCGGACGTCACAGACGCCCTACGCCACGGATTCCGCCCCCCGCTCCCCCGGACTGATGTTGAAGGAGAAACCGATGATCCGGCTCACGACGACGCTTGCTCCGATGATCCGAACGGCAATGCTGGCCGCGGTGCCGGCCTTGGCGGCGATCGCGCTGCCCGCGCAGGCCCAGGACGCGCAGGGCAAGCTCAAGGTGGGGCTGATGCTGCCGTACTCGGGCACTTATGCCGCGCTGGGCGCTGCGATCGAGAACGGCTTTCGCCTGTACATCGACGAACAGGGCGGCAAGCTGGCCGGCCGCGAGATCGCGTTCTTCAAGATCGACGACGAATCCGAGCCCGCCAAAGGCACCGAGAACGTCAACAAGCTGATCCGCCGCGACAACGTCGACGTGCTGGTCGGCTCGGTGCACAGCGGCGTCGCGATGGCGATGGCCCGCGCCGCGCGCGAGAGCGGCACGCTGATGATCGTGCCCAACGCCGGCGCCGACGCCATCACCGGCCCGATGTGCGCGCCGAACGTCTTCCGCAGCTCGTTCTCGAACTGGCAGCCCGCGTACGCGATGGGGCGGGTGGCCGGCGAGCGGGAGCAAAAGAAGAAGGCGATGACGATCACCTGGAAGTACGCGGCCGGCGAGGAAGCGGCCAACGGCTTCAAGGAAGGCTTCGAGCAGACCGGCGGACAGGTGGTCCGGCAACTGACGCTGCCGTTTCCCAACGTCGAGTTCCAGGCGCTGCTGACCGAAATCGCGGCGGCCAGGCCCGACGCGGTGTTCGCGTTCTTCGCCGGCGGCGGCGCCGTCAAGTTCGTCAAGGACTATGCGGCGGCGGGCCTGAACAAGTCGATCCCCCTTTACGGGCCGGGCTTCCTGACCGACGGCACGCTGGAGGCGCAGGGCGAATCGGCGCAAGGCATGCTGACCACGCTGCACTATGCCGACAGCCTGAACACGCCGCGCGACCGGGCGTTCCGCCTCGCTTATGCGAAGGCCTACAAGATCCAGCCCGACGTCTACGCGGTGCAGGGTTATGACGCCGCGCAGATGCTGGCGGCCGGCCTGGCCGCCGTCAAAGGCGACGTCAGCAAGAAAGCCGAGCTGAACGCGGCGATCGAGAAAGCCCGCATCGACAGTCCGCGCGGCCCGTTCACGCTGTCGCGCGCGCACAACCCGGTGCAGGATTTCTATCTGCGGCGCGTCGAAGGCAACGAGAACAAGATGATCGGCGTCGCGTCCAAGGCGCTGGCCGACCCGGGGCGCGGCTGCAAGCTCTGAGAGGCTGAGAGTCTTTCGTCCATGCCCGCCTTGCACGTCCAAACGACCCGGCTCGTCGTTGCAAATGCTCGCCATAGCCCGAGCTATGGCTGCGCTTTGCGCCTAGATCCGGGTCGTTTGTACGCGCCTTTCGGGCACGGCCGAAAAACTCTCAGCCTCTGACCGGACGCGAACGAAGCGACGTAAGCGACGTGGATGCCTCGACGTTTCTCGTGCAATGCCTGAACGCATTGCAATACGGATTGCTGCTGTTCCTGCTGTCGTCGGGGCTGACGCTGATCTTCGGGATCATGGGCGTGATCAATCTCGCCCACGGCAGCTTCTACATGATCGGCGCCTACCTGGCGTTCTCGCTGAGTCCGCTGTTCGGCGGGCATTTCCTGCTGATGCTGCTGTGCGGCGTGGCGCTGGCCGCGGCGTTCGGCTACCTGCTCGAATGGCTGTTCTTCAGCTACCTGTACCAGCGCGAGCACCTGCAACAGGTGTTGATGACCTATGGACTGATCCTGGTGTTCGAGGAGCTGCGCTCGATCCTGGTCGGCAACGACGTGCACGGCGTGCCGGTGCCCGATTGGCTGTCGGGCAGCTTCGCGCTCGGCGACCTGATGCAGTATCCGTGGTACCGGCTGTTCGCGTCGGCGGCCTGCGTCGTGCTGGCGCTCGGGCTGTACTTCGTCGTCCACCGCACGCGGCTGGGGATGATGATCCGCGCCGGCGCCAGCAACCGCGACATGGCGCGCGGCCTGGGCGTCGACATCCGCCGGCTGTACCGGATCGTGTTCGCGGCCGGCGTGGCGCTGGCGGCGCTCGCCGGCATGATCGCCGCGCCGATGTCGTCGGTCTACCCGAACATGGGCGCCAGCGTGCTGATCATCTGCTTCGTCGTCGTCGTCATCGGCGGCATCGGCTCGATCACCGGCGCGCTGATCGCCTCGCTGCTGGTCGGCTTCGTCGATACGTTCGGCAAGGTGCTGTTCGCCGAGATCAGCGGCATCGGCGTCTACCTGCTGATGGCGATCGTGCTGATCTGGCGGCCCGAAGGGCTGCTCGGGAGGCGCGCGTGACAGGAAAACGCGACGACCGGACCGGCGCGATCGCATTGGCCGCGGGCGTGCTGGTGGCGGCAGCCGGCCCGTGGCTGAGCCCTTATGTCGCCGATCTGGTCGTCAAGATGATGATCCTGTCGATCTTCGCGCTGAGCCTGCAACTGCTGGTCGGGCTGACCGGCCTGATCAGCCTCGGCCACGCGGCGTTCCTCGGGATCGGCGCCTATGCGGCGGCCCGCCTGTCGCTGGCCGACAGCGACGCGTCGATCGCGACGCTGATGGGCGCGGCGATCGGCGCGGCGGCGCTGGCCGCGCTGGTGATCGGCGCGCTGAGCCTGCGCACGCGCGGCGTGTATTTCATCATGGTGACGCTGGCGTTCGCGCAGATGGCGTTCTTCATCGTGCACGACACGCCGGTCGGCGGCGGCAGCGACGGCCTGTACCTGTACAACCGCCCGTCGTGGGGGCCGATCGACCTCGAGAACCGCCTGCACGGCTACTACCTGGTGCTGGCGTCGCTGGTGCTCGCTTATGCGCTGCTGGCGCTGATCGGACGATCGCGCTTCGGCGCCGCGCTGGCCGGCATCCGCGTCAACGAGCAACGGATGCGCGCCGCCGGTTTCGGCACCTACGGCTACAAGCTGGCGGCCTTCGTCATCGCCGGCGGGCTGGCGGGGCTGGCGGGCTTCCTGGTCGCGGCGCGCGACGCGGTCGTCAATCCCGAGCTGCTGTCGTGGCACGTGTCGGGCGAGGTGCTGTTGATGGTGATCCTCGGCGGCATCGGCCCCTGGCACGGCGCGGTCATCGGCGCGATCGCGTTCACGCTGCTGAAGGAATCGTTCGGCACGCACGCGCTGGTCGGTCCGCTGGCCGACCACTGGCAGTTGCCGATGGGGCTGACGATCATCCTCGTCGTCGCGCTGCTGCCGCGCGGACTGGTCGGGCTCGCCACCAGGGCGCCCCGATGACCATAAGCCGAAGCACAGACCTGGTCCGGGCGCTCCCGCCTTCGGGCCGCCGGAGCGACTCACAGTGACGCTTCGCGCCGAGAACCTGACGCGCCGCTTCGGCGGCTTGATCGCCGTCGACAACGTCTCGCTGACGCTGCACCCGGGCGAAGTCCACGCGGTGATCGGCACCAACGGCGCCGGCAAATCGACGCTGATCAACCTGCTGTCCGGCGAGATCGCGCCCACCTGGGGCACGATCCACCTGGGAGATACCGAGCTGACGCACTGGCCGCAACCGCGCCGCGCGCGTGCCGGCATCGGCCGCAGCTACCAGCGCACGACGATCTTTCCGGACTTCAGCGTCCACGAGAACGTCCGCCTCGCCGCGCAGGCCTGCGAACCGAGGCCATGGGCGATCTGGTCGTCCGCCCGGCGCTGCGCGACCAGTAACGAGCGCGCCGACCAAGCGCTGGCGGCGGCCGGGCTGCGCGACGAATCGTCGCGAACCGCCGGCACGCTGAGCCACGGCGCCAAACGCCAGCTCGAAATCGCGATCTGCCTGGCCACGCGGCCCGGCGTGCTGCTGCTCGACGAACCGCTGGCCGGCATGGGCGCCGAAGAAACCGAGCGCATGCTGGCCCTGCTCGCACGGCTGAAGACCGATCACGCGATCCTGCTGGTCGAGCACGACATGGACGCGGTGTTCCGGATCGCCGACCGGATGACGGTGATGGTCAACGGCCGCGTGCTGGCCACCGGTTCGCCCGAGCGGATCCGCGCCGATCCCGACGTGCAGGCCGCCTACCTCGGACATCACGACGATGAACGGGACTGACCACGGGCCCTTGCTTCGAGCCGAGGGCCTGCACGCTCATTACGGCGACAGCCATGTCCTGCACGGCGTGTCGCTGGCGATCGACGCCGGCCAGGCGATCGGGCTGCTCGGCCGCAACGGGATGGGCAAGACCACGCTGATCCGCACGATCATGGGCTACCTACGCCCGCGCGCCGGCAGCCTGCGGATCGACGGCCGCGACGTGACCGGTTCTCCGCCCGAAACGATCGCGCGGCTCGGCATCGGCTACGTGCCCGAAGGCCGCGGCATCTTCCCGAACCTGTCGGTGCGCGAGAACCTGGTGATGAGCGCGCGCCCCGGCCTGAACGGCGAGCGCGACTGGACGCTCGAGCGCGTGTTCCACACGTTTGCGCGGCTGGCCGAGCGGCAATCGCACGGCGGACAACATTTGTCCGGCGGCGAGCAGCAGATGCTGTCGATCGGACGCGCGCTGATGACGAATCCGCGCTTGCTGATCCTCGACGAGGCGACCGAAGGGCTGGCGCCGCTGGTCGTCGCCGAGATCTGGCGCGTGATCGCCGCGATCCGCGAGACCGGCATCGCCACGCTGATCGTCGATCGCAACTACCGGATGGTGCTGTCGCAGACCGATCGCGCGATCGTCCTCGAAAAGGGCCGCGTCGCGCTGGCGGGCGAATCGGCGGCGCTGCGCGGGGACCGGCAGGCGTTGGCGGGGTTGCTGGGGGTTTGACGCCGGCTCTCCGACGACGCCTGCGTCGACGACCGGCTCCTCATCCACTGTCCCCCTGCGGCACCACCTGTGCCCGCAGCCTCGCGCGGTCGCGCACCGCGCAACGTCAACCCGCTCGACGCACTGACGTTGCGGCGCGTGCCGCCCAACGCCCTGCCCGTGCGGCTGCGGGAGGAAGGCAGGGAGACAGTGGCGGTGCACGCCCCCGGCCGATAAAATGCCGTCTTGTCTTCTCGAAGCCTTGCCATGAACCGCCAGCAGACCCTCGAATTGCTCAGGCGCAGCAAGCCGCAGTTGCAGGCACGGTTCGGCGTCACCCGGCTGGCCCTGTTCGGCTCCGCCGCCCGCGACGAGGCGCGCGCCGGCAGCGACGTGGACGTGTTGGTGGCCTTCGACGGCCCGGCCACGTCCAGCCGCTATTTCGGCGTGCAGTTCTATCTGGAGGATCTGCTGGGCCGCCCAGTCGATCTGGTCACCGAAAAGGCGCTGCGCCCCGAACTGCGGCCGTTCGTGGAGCGGGACCTCGCCGATGTCTGAGCCAGGTCCGCGCGAGTGGCAACCTTGAACTGATCGGCGAGGCCGCCACGCATGTGCCCGACGAAGTTCGGACCGCCCACGGCGAAATCCCCTGGCGCATGATCGTCGCGACTCGCAACCGGCTGATCCACGGCTATCTCGGCATCGACGATGACACGCTGTGGAGCATCATCCGCGACGACGTGCCAGCCCTAATTCGCCAACTGCGCGCCCAGAAGGCAGCTACTGGGGGGTGATGCGCCGGGTGAACGACGGCCAGGCGACCACCCAGCGCAACGACGGCCAGGTCCGGCTGCAATCGAAGGTATCCATGCTTGCTGTCCCAGATACCGGAAGCCAGGCCCGAAGCCAGCTTGGTCACACCGCTTTCGACGGCGAGTTCCGGCACGAAGCTCCAGGCCGAGCAGGCGAGACGCGTCCGAGGGCCCAGGAACATCTCGGCTGAGAGTTTGTCGGCCGGGTCCGGGC
>JASGFT010000015.1:0-40402 GCA_047605425.1 Burkholderiaceae bacterium
GGCCAGCAGGCCGGCGGCCGCGATGGCGCCGGCGGCGGCCATCTTCGAGGCCGGGATGGCCGATGCGCGGGCGAGCCGGGCCCGGCGCGAACGTCGATCGAACTGCATATCGTCTCCTCCTGGGAATGCCGGCATCCGAACGGTGGGTCCACCGTTACTGCCGGTCGCTCGGGCGATTATCAGGCGTCGTCGACGAGTTGCACGCTGCTACGCAGCATCGCGGGTCCGGTGTTCCATAATGGAACACCGGCGAGGCCGCATGAAGTGGAACGCCGGCGGACCCGCCCGAGGTGTCGGGGCGAAGCGTTCAGGCCACCCAGTCGACCCAGCCGAAGTACGCGGTCATCAGCACGACGATGCCGAACACGATCCGGTACCACGCGAACGGCACGAAGGTGTTGCTCGCGACGTAGCGGATCAGCCAGCGCACGCAAGCCAGCGCGCTGATGAAGGACAGCACCAGGCCGACGCCGAAGAACGGCAGATCGTCGATGCTCAGCAGGTCGCGGTACTTCCAGGTGTCGTAGGCGCCCGCGCCGATCAGCGTCGGGATCGCCAGGAAGAACGAGAACTCGGTCGCCGCCTTGCGCGACAGGCCGAACAGCATCCCGCCGATGATCGTCGCGCCCGAGCGGCTGGTGCCCGGAATCAGCGCGAACGCCTGGGCGATGCCCAGCTTGATCGCATCGCCCAGCCGCATGTCGTCGACGGTCTCGACGCGGGCGGCGATCGGCGTGCCCCCGCCGGCGGTCGCCACGCGCCGCTGGCGCGCCTCGGCCCACAGGATGACGAAGGCGCCGACGATGAAGGCGATCGCGACCGGCACCGGCTTGAACAGCACGGCCTTGATGTATTTGCCGAACAGCAGGCCCAGCACGACCGCCGGCACGAACGCCACCAGCACGTTGACCACGAAGCGGCGCGCGACCGGATCGTGGCCCAGGCCCCGGACGACGCGGCCGATCCGCTGCCGGAAGTACCACAGCACCGCGAACATCGCGCCGGTCTGGATCGCGACGTCGAACAGCTTCTCCTTGTCGCCGGTCAGGCCCAGCAGGCTGCCCGTCAGGATCAGGTGTCCGGTACTCGAGATCGGCAGGAACTCGGTCAGCCCCTCGACGACCCCCATGATGGCCGCCTTGACGAGCAAGGGCAGGCCCACCAGAAACTCAAGCATTGCGCCACCAGCCGAAGAAATGATGAACCGGGCCGTGCCCGTGACCGACCTGCAGCTCGCCGCTGCGGCGGATCGCTTCGGTCACGTAGGCCTTGGCCTCGCGCAGCGCGGCCAGCGGATCGTCCCGCTGGGGCAACAGCGCCGCGATGGCAGCCGAGAGCGTACAACCGGTGCCGTGCGTGTTCGGTGTCGAAATGCGCGGGCCCGGCAACTCGATCATCCGGTCGCCGTCGTGCAGCAGGTCGACCGGATCGCCGCTCAGGTGCCCGCCCTTGACCATGACCCAGCGGTGCCCGTCGTCGTCGAGCAGCCGGCGCAGCTTCTCGGCGGCCGCGCGCATCTCGCGCAGGTCGTCGGGCGGGCGCCGGCCCAGCAGCACGCCGGCCTCGGGCAGGTTCGGCGTGATGACGGTGGCCAGCGGCAGGATCGCCTCGACCAGCACGTCGATCGCCGAACGGTCGAGCAGCGAGTCGCCGCTCTTGGCGATCATCACCGGATCGACGACCAGATGGCGCAGCGAGTCGGGACCGAGCCGCGCGGCCAGGCCGTCGGCGACCGCGCGCGAGATGGCGGCGGTGCCGAGCATGCCGATCTTGGCGGTATCGATCCGCACGTCGTCGAACAGCGTGTCGAGCTGCAGCCGGACGAACTCGGGCGTGACGCCCTGGATGCCGGTGACGGCGCGCGTGTTCTGCGCGGTCAGCGCGGCGACGACGCCGGTGCCATAAGCGCCGAGCGCCGAGAACGCTTTCAGGTCGGCATAGATGCCGGCGCCGCCGGACGGGTCGATGCCGGCGATCGTCAGTGCATTGGGAATCATGGCAAGAGGGTAAGGTTGGTCGATCGGACGATGGCGACCGGAGCGGTCTGCCGCTCCCACAGCGACAGGCGGCCGAGCGCCTGCTGGCGATCGGCGCCGCACATCGCCGCCGACGGCTTCAGGCTCGCGCAGACGGCCGGCCGTTGCGGCAGGCCGAACAGCCGGCAGCGCAGCCGCTCGTCCAGTTGCATGCAACGCACGCCGGCGGGTTTGCCGGCGGGCATGCCGGGAATCGGCGACGAGATCGAGGGGGCGATGCAGCAGGCGCCGCAGCCGGGGCGGCACGAGTCGGATTCACGCATGCCGCCATGTTACCTTCAACGCGCGCGCCCTCCGCGCCGATCAGCGCGCCGGCTGATAGACGTCGGCGCCCTTGCGCACGAACTCGATCGCCTTCTCCTGCATGCCCAGCGATAGTGCGGCCTCGTCGCTGACGCCCTGGCTGCGCGCATAGTCGCGCACGTCCTGCGTGATTTTCATCGAACAGAAGTGCGGACCGCACATCGAGCAGAAGTGCGCGGTCTTCATCGACTCCTTGGGCAGCGTCTCGTCGTGGAAGTCGCGGGCGGTGTCCGGATCCAACCCCAGATTGAACTGATCGGCCCAGCGGAACTCGAAGCGCGCCTTGGACAGCGCGTTGTCGCGGATCTGCGCGCCCGGATGGCCCTTGGCCAGGTCGGCCGCGTGCGCGGCGATCTTGTACGTGATGATGCCGTCCTTGACGTCCTTCTTGTTCGGCAGGCCCAGGTGCTCCTTGGGCGTCACGTAGCACAGCATCGCCGTGCCGTACCAGCCGATCTGCGCGGCGCCGATCGCGCTGGTGATGTGGTCGTAGCCGGGCGCGATGTCGGTCGTCAGCGGCCCCAGCGTATAGAACGGCGCCTCGTCGCAATCGCGCAACTGCAGCGTCATGTTCTCGCGGATCAACTGCATCGGCACGTGGCCGGGCCCCTCGATCATCACCTGCACGTCGTGCCGCCACGCCACCTGCGTCAACTCGCCCAGCGTGCGCAGCTCGGCGAGCTGCGCGGCGTCGTTGGCGTCGTAGATCGAGCCGGGCCGCAGGCCGTCGCCGAGCGAGAAGGCGACGTCATAAGCCTTCATGATCTCGCAGATCTCGTCGAAGCGCGTGTACAGGAAGCTCTCGCGGTGATGCGCGAGGCACCACTTGGCCATGATCGAGCCGCCGCGCGACACGATGCCGGTCATCCGCTCGGCCGTCATCGGGATGAACGGCAGGCGCACGCCGGCATGGATCGTGAAGTAGTCGACGCCCTGCTCGGCCTGCTCGATCAGCGTGTCGCGGAAGATCTCCCAGCTCAGCTCCTCGGCCCGGCCGTCGACCTTCTCGAGCGCCTGGTAGATCGGCACCGTGCCGATCGGCACCGGCGCGTTGCGCACGATCCACTCGCGGGTCTCGTGGATGTGCTTGCCGGTCGACAGGTCCATCACGGTGTCCGCGCCCCAGCGGATCGCCCAGGTCATCTTCTCGACCTCCTCGCCGATCGACGAGGTCACCGCCGAGTTGCCGATGTTGGCGTTGACCTTGACGAGGAAGTTGCGGCCGATCGCCATCGGCTCGCTCTCGGGATGGTTGATGTTGGCCGGGATGATCGCGCGGCCGCGCGCGACCTCGGCGCGGACGAACTCGGGCGTGATCGGCTCGTCCAGGCCCGGCAGCGCGGCGCCGAACGCCTGGCCCTTGTGCTGGCGCCCGATCATCGCCGCCAGCCGCTCGCCCTGCGGCCCGCTGTCGCGCAGCGACTGCAGGTAGCGCTGGCGGTTCAGGCTCTCGCGGATCGCGACGAACTCCATCTCGGGCGTGACGATGCCGCGCCGGGCGTAGTGCATCTGCGTGACGTTGGCGCCGTCGCGCGCGCGGCGCGGCGCCCGCTTCAGGTCGAAGCGCAGCGACGCCAGCTTCGGGTCGTCGAGCCGCTGCCGGCCGTAGTCGGACGACGGCCCATCCAGCGTCCGCACGTCGCCGCGCTCGTCGATCCAGCGCTGGCGCAGCGCGGGCAGGCCGCGACGGATGTCGATCGTCGCCGACGGATCGGTATAAGGGCCGCTGGTGTCGTAGACGAAGATCGGCGGGTTGCGCTCGATCTGCGCCGCCGACGCGGCGTGCAGCGGCGTATCGGACTGGCTGATCTCGCGCATCGGCACGCGGATGTCGTCGCGCGAGCCGGTGACGTGGATCTTGCGCGATTGGGGCAGCGGTGCGACGGCGGCCTGGTCGACCTCGGCGGTCGCGGCCTCGAAGGCGGCGTGGGACGGATGCGGACGGGCGTTCATGGCGATCTCCTCTGGCGTCGGACGTATGGCGTCGATCCAGGAGCGATCGACGATCGCCAGAGGCCGGAGGCGTGCGCCGCGCGGGCCGCGGGCCCCTGGCCCGCATCGCGCGACGGAAGGAGGCATGGCGCCCCTCCCCGTCCGGTGATCAGCTTCCCTACGGCGGTATTGACCGCATCAGGTTCAAAGGGTTTTTCTCACCCGATGGATTGCGCATCCACCAGGACCCCCAGCGATCCGCGCACGGTACCGCATGCGGCGCGCGGTGGCAAACGGACACCGCCGCGCCACTCATCGTCGGGCGCTGACCGGCAGGCGACCGCCTCGGGACGAGCCGCGCGCCGGCGGTGTCCGATAGCGTTCCGAAAAGAGCTTTCACCCTCGAGGTTGCCCTGGCATGCCCTTGTCCGCTTCGCCGCGCCCGCGCGCATCGACCACCCCTTTGAAGGCCGTGCTGGCCGCCGCCATCGTCGCGGGCGCGCTCGGCGCGTCCGCCGCGCAGGCCCAGCAGGCCCAGCAGGCCGAACAGACCACGAAGGGGGCGAACGTGGGCGTCACGCTGGGCGGCGGCACGACCGGCGTCGGCCTGCATCTGGCGTTTCCGGTGGCCGAATCCATCAACCTGCGGTTCGGCGTCAATGGCGCGTCGCGCCACATCGACGCCTCGACCGATGATCTCGACTACCGGATCAAGCTCAAGCTGAACACCTTCGACGTGCTGCTGGACTGGTACCCGTTCGGCAACGCGTTCCGCTTCTCCGGCGGGCTGATGATCAACAAAAACCGGCTCGACGCCAGCGTCAAACCCAACGGCAACGGCGCTTACGTGATCAACGGCAATGCCTATTCGGCGGCGGCCGCCGGACAGATCGACGGGCGCGTCGATTTCCGGCGCGCGGCGCCGTACCTGGGCGTGGGCTGGGGCAACGCGGTCGCGACCACGCGCGGCTGGAGCCTGTCGGCCGACCTGGGCATCCTGTTCCAGGGCAGCCCGCGCACGCGGCTGCAGAGCAGCGGCTGCACGGTCTCGGCGGCGATCTGCGCGCAACTGGCCAACGACGTGCAGTCCGAAAGCCATCGTCTGACCGACGAAGCCAACGACTACAAGGCTTACCCGGTGCTGCGCGTCGGCGCCAGCTACCACTTCTGACGACGAACTGGCCGCGATCCGGAGATCAGCTTCCCCACGGCGGTATCGACCGCGTCGGGTTCGAAGGGTCTTTCTCACCCGGCCGGGCTCGCGCCCGCCAGGCCCCCTAGTGGGCTGTGCGGCACCGGATGCGCACGGATCACGCAAACGCCGTGCCGCGCCGTCGCGACTGTTGCAGAGGTACAAAGCGGACGGACGCGGACCACGCCGTGCATTCCCGAATTCGGACCGCTCATCGGCGTCCGGCCTCGACGGAGGCACGAGCGCCTAGCCTGCGAGCAGCGTCGCGCCGATGAGCGCCATCTCCTTGCAAGAAGAACTCGCCAGGTGATCCATGTCCGATCCGCGTCTGCCCGCGTTTCTCCGTCCTCGCGCCCAGCGGCAGGCCCTCGAAAGCCGTCAGTTGTTCGACGGCGCCGGCGCCGAGATGCTGGCCGCCGATGACGGCGATGCCGGCCAGATCACCGTCGCCGAACCGAGCGAACTGAACGCCGCCGGCGCCGACCGCGCGCTGCTCGACGGCTGGACCGTCAACGACAACGGCGGCGCGACGGTGACGGTGACCGCGACGGTGGCCGAGCATGCCACGCACGGAGTGGTCGGATCGTTGACCAGCGCCGACATGAACGGCGTGACCCCGGTCGCCGGCGGCCTGCGGTTCACCGGCACCGCCGCCGAGGCGACGAGCTGGCTGGACCAGCTCGCGTTCACCGCGGCCGACGTCGAACTCGGCAACCTGGTCGCCGAGACGGCGATCACGATCACCGCGACCGACGGCACGATGACCGACACCGAAGCGGTTCAGGTCGGCATCACGCCGTCGAACGACCCGACGCAATTGCCGGACGGCGCGGCGCTGGTCACCGAAGGCGCGACCACGGTGCTGAGCCCCCCGGCGCTGACCGCGGCGCTGCTGGTGCCGTCCGACCCCGAGGTGACGGCCGGCGTCCAGACCTGGGACCAGATCGTCTACGGCCTGACCGACCTGCCCGACCACGGCTACCTGACGCTGGACGGCAACCGCCTGGGCGTGGGCTCGGTGTTCACCCAACAGGACGTGATCGGCAACCGGCTGGCCTATGTGCACACCGCGACCGGCGCCGCCCAGAACGACACCGACCGGTTCTCGGTGCGGGTGAACGACGGCGCGACGCCGACCGCGCTGTCGAAGACGGCGACGATGACGCTGGACATCGCTCCGGTGAACCAGGCGCCGACCGTCGGCGGCAGCGCGACCGCGTTCGAGAGCCAGCCGGCCAATGCCCGCGCGTTTGTCGCGAGCGGCACCGGCAATCCGATGTCGGTCGGCGCCGCGATCGAGGTCGCCACCGGCGGCGACCCGCAGGACGACGTCGACGCGATGCGGCTGATCATCACGTCGCTGCCGACCGACGGCGCGCTGTATTTCACCGGCACCGTGCTGATCGGCGGCGTCGACGGGGTCGGCGGCGTCGCCCAGGCCATCGACCGGGCGATCACCCAGGCCGACGTCGACGCCGGCCTCTCGATCGCCTACGTCGACCGCGCGCGCCTGACCTACGCCAACTTCGGCCAGCGGGACAACGCCGGCGACCCGGCCGGCTACCCGTACGCCGACGGCTTCGGCGTGCGGGTCGCCGACGCGGGCGGCGGCACCGGCACGCCGGGCACGGCCGGCACGACGATCGCGATCCAGGTGCTGGCGATCAACGACGATCCGGATTTCGTCGCCGCGAGCACGCGCGAAGCGACGGTGACCGCCGCCGGCGTCCAGGCGGGCGACTTCGGCGTCTACAAGGGTTCGTACGTCGTCACGCTGACGCGGGCGATGCTGTCGGCGACCGACCCCGATTCGCCGGACCGCAACATCGCCTTCGTCGTTCCGTCGCTGGCCGGCCTGGACCACGGCGTGCTGCTGCTGAACGGCAACACGATGCCGGCCGGCGCGCGCTTCACGATGGCCGACATCGATGCCGGCAAGGTCCAGTACCTGCAATGGCAGGGCGCCGCGCCGACGGACCTGATCGACCACTTCGATTTCGAGGTCGTCGACAACACCAGCGGCCTGCGCTGGAACGCCGACGGGTCGGCGATCGAGCGGGTCGGCGGCGAGTACGACGACCAGGGCACGCCGGGCGCGCTGGCCGACGACACGCGCACGCTGTTCCGCTTCACGATCCACCTGCTCGAGGGCCAGAACGGCGACCCCGTTCCACCGATCCTGGATCGGACGATCAGCCACGCGGACTCGACCTGGGGCGGCGTGAACAGCGCCGGCGTGGCCATCGACCGGTTCGACGAAGGCGGCACGCTGACGATCCACGGCACCGACGGCAAGCCGGCGGCAGGGGTCGCCCCGACCGCGCCCTTCCTCAGCTACGAGGCCGAGAACACCGACCCGTCGGAGGTCGTCTACACGATCCTCGAGTACCGCGATCAGAACGGCACGCTGCAGATCGACACCGGCGACGGCTGGGCCGATTTGAACGCCTATTCGAGCTTCACGCAGCAGGACCTGAACGACGGCAGGATCCGCTTCGGTCACGACGGCGGCGAGGTCTTCGAATCCTCGGTCCGGCTGTCGGCGACGGCCGGCATCGTCGCCAACGGCGTCGTCGACGTCTGGGAACCGGAACTGAAGCTCTACGCGACGCCGGTCAACGACGCGCCGGTCGCCACCGGCGGCGGCCCCTACGTGCTCGCCGAGGGCGCGGGCAACGCGATCGGCATCACGTCGGACATGCTCGCGATCGGCGACCCGGACGACGCGGCGCGAACGTCCTGGCTCGAAGGCTCGGAGACGCTGCCGGACGCAAGCGGCAACAACTACGCGGTCAACCACGACGCCACCGGCGCGAACGCGCTGAAGTTCGAGGTGCTGACGCTGCCGACCGGCGGCACGCTGCAATACAGCGCCGACGGCGGTTCGACCTGGACCGACGTGTCGACCGGCACGCCGCTCGACGCCAGCGTGCTGACCGGCAACGCCGCGACGACCGGGCTGCGCTTCGTCAGCGACGGTTCGGAGGTGCGCAACACCAGCTTCGACGTGCGCGCGATCGACCGCTGGGGCGAGCGATCCGACACGGCGCCGTCGACGCCGGCCACGATCCGGATCCAGATCACGCCGACCAATGACGCGCCGCAGATCCACCAGACGCCGGTCGATACGGCGATCGATCTGGACCTGCCCGCCGGCCCGACGGTCAACCGGCCGCTGACGGTCGCCGAAGGCGGTCGCGGGCCGATCACGACCGCGATGCTGCGCGGCATCGACCCGGACAATACCGACGCGCAGATCCAGTTCCGGATCACCCAGGTGCCGGCGCAGGGCCAGATCGCCCGCTCGACCGACGGCGGCAGTACCTTCAGCCTGCTCGGCGTCGGTTCGTTCTTCACGCAGGCGCAGGTCGACGCCGGCGAGGTCTGGTACCTGCACAACGGCGCCGAAAGCAACGGCCTCGCCGGGCTGCCGAATCCGCCGTCCGACCGGTTCGTGTTCACGCTCAGCGACGGCGACCGGGAAACGACCGACCGCGAATTCTGGATCTACACCGAACCGACCAACGATGCGCCGGTCGTCACGGCGCCGTCCGGACCGCTGGCGATCGACGGCACGAACGCGGCCGACAATCCGGTGACCGGTTTCAGCGTCGCCGACCCGGACCTGGCGACGATCACCAGCGGCGAGACCGATACGATCCAGGTGACGGTGCGCCTCGTCGACGCGGACGGCGACGCCGTCGGTTCGGCCGGCCATGCCGGCGTGACGATCACGACGACGGCGACCGGCCATGGCGCGACCGTGGACGCGACCTACGACGGCGACGGCGCGCCGCTGGTGCTGCGCGGCACGCGCCAGCAGGTCAACGCCGCGCTGGCCGGCCTGGCGATCGCGTTCCCGGGCACCGACAACTCGGTGCGCTGGCTGCAGGTCGTCGCCGACGACCGGCTGCGCGACGCCAACGGCGCCCTCGTCGTCGACGGCAGCGGCGATGGCGACGCCAACGGCGGCAGCCGGAACAGCACGCAGGCGGGCAACCCGCTCGAGCGCGAGGACCCGGACCCGGTTCCCGGCGACGAGTTCGATCCGTTGGCCGACGCCGTGCCGGCGAGCGGCACGCCGCTGGCCGGCAACGTGACCGCCGCCGCGACGCCGCTGCGGCTGCATGTCTCGAACGTGAACGAACCGGCGCTGATCGACGCGCCGGCCGCCGCGACCGTCTACGAGGATCAGCGCACGGCGATCGCCGGCCCGTTCGTCGTCGACGACCCCGAATCCGCGGCCTTCGACACGCCGGTCGCGGTCACGTTCAGCGTTCCGCAGGGCACGCTGGGCATCGCTGGCGGCACGACGGCGACGAGCTTCACGCCCTCGGCGCCGGGCAGCCTGGCCGTGACGATCGCCGGCAACGGCAGCGGCACGCTGGTGCTGACCGGCCGCGCGGCCGACATCCAGGCGCTGCTGAACGGCGACCCGGCCACCGGCCTGAGCTGGCAGGGCCCGGCCGACCTGAACCACGACGTCGATGGCGGCGACGCCGGCGACATCACGCTGACGATGTCGCTGGACGACAGCGGCTCGCGGATCGGCGACGACACCGGCGGCGGCAGCGTGGTCAACGAACCGGCGGACCGGACGATCGCGCTGACGATCGTGCCGGTCGATGACGCACCGACGGTGACGCTCGCCGCCGGCGTCGACCGCAACGCCCCGCTGCTGCTGGCCGGCGGCGCGACGCCGACCGCGGTGCCCGGCTTCGTGGTCGGCGACGTCGACCTGACCGACGCCGGCGACGTGGCCGCCGGCGAGGTCGACGAGGTCCGCGTGACGATCCGGCTCGAAACCCCGGACGGCACGCCGCTCGCCGCGAGCGCCTACGACGTCCCCGGCGACAACGTCTCGATCGGGTCATCGACCCACGCCGCCAGCGGCGCCGAGCTGCACGGGCTCTACGACGGAAGCGGCTCGCCGGCCGTCGTCAGCGGCACGCGGGCCCAGGTCCAGGCCTGGCTCGACGGGCTTCAGGTCGCCACCTTCGGCGCGCTGGCCAACACCGACCAGCCGCTGCGCGTGCGGGTCATCGCCGACGACCGGCTGTACGCCGATGCCGACACGATGGCGCCCGGCGCCACCGCCAACGGCGGCGACCCGGCGGCGGCCGACGGCGGCACGCAGCCGGCGCCGACCACGCCGATCGATCCGTTCGCCGCGATCCCGGCCGGCCTGTCCGGCCACGTCGCCAGCGACTACCGGACGCTGTTCAGCAGCGGCACCAACGACCCGGCCCGCATCACCGGCGATATCGCCGGGCACGCGACCGGCGTGCCCGAAGGCTCGGCCACCTGGACGCTGAACGGCTTGACCGTCACCGATGCCGACGCGCTGGCGACCGACGTGCTCGAGGCCACCGTCACCGTGCCGTCGGGCTTCTCGATCAGCGCCGTCAACGGCAGCGGCGGCACGGTCGCCCTGCTGCCCGGCGGGCGCAGCGCCACCATCACCGGCACGCTCGCCCAGATCAACGCCCGCCTGGCCGCCGTCGTCGTCGCGCTGCCCGACGTCGCCGGCACGCCGACGGCCGCCGACTGGAACGGCGGGTTCGACGCCACCCTCGTCGTCCGCGACCAGGGCAACAACGGCGGCCGGCCGGACACGCTGGCCGCGGGCGATCCGGCGACGACCGGCAGCTTCGCTTACGCGGACGACACGCCGGGCAGCACCGACAACCGGCTGGTGACGACCCGCGTCATCCGGGTCACGATCACGCCGGTCAACGACGCGCCGGTCGACGTCGGCAGCGGTCCGGTCGCGCTCGCCGCGATCGCCGAGGACACCGAGCACACGGTCGCGGCGCCGATCACGGGCGACACGATCGCGAACCTGTTCGGCAGTCGCTTCGGCGACACGGCCGACCGCATCGCCGAGCACAACGACGGCACCGGCATCGCGGCGACCGGCGGATCGGACGCCGACGGCTTCCACGGCGTCGCGATCCGCGGCCTGGTGCCGAACGCCGCCCAGGGTGCCTGGCAATACTCGACCGACGGCGGCGCGAGCTGGGCCGCCGTCGGCCCGCGCGGCGACGCGAACGCGCTGGTGCTGACCGCGAGCGACAGGCTGCGCTTCGTGCCGGCGCCGGACTTCCACGGCACGCCGGACGCGCTGTCGGTGCGCCTGGTCGAGACCGACGCCAACGCCGACAGCACCGGCCCGTCGGTGCCGGCCGCCGGCGCCACCGTCGACCTGTCCGGCGCCAACGCCACCGGCGGTGCCTCGCGCTTCGGCGACGACACGATCACGCTGACGACGACGGTCGCCCCGGTCAACGACCGGCCCGTCCTGAGCGGCGACGCGTCGCTGGCGCCGATCGACGAGGACGCGCCGCCCGCCGCCCTGCCCGGCCGGACGGCGGCCGAACTGTTCGGCCCCGTCTACGACGACGGCCTCGACGACCGGACCGCCATCGCCGGCGGCGGCGACGGCGCCACCGCCTTCGGCGGCCTGGCGATCGTCGGCAACGCGGCGACCGCCGCCCAGGGCAACTGGCAGGTCAGCATCGACGCCGGCGCGAGCTGGACGGCGGTGCCGGCCGGCGTCGCCGACGGCGCGGCCCTGCTGATCCCGGCCGACGCCCTCGTCCGCTTCGTACCGGCCGCCGACTACAACGGCACGCCCGGTGCGTTGACGGTCCGCGCGTCGGACGCGCCGGTCACGGCCGAGCTGGCCGGCGCCGACCTCACGGCCGACGCGGCCGGGCCGACCAGTCACTGGTCGACTCCGCGAACGCTCGACGTCACGGTCCGGCCGCGCAACGACGCGCCGGCGATCGCGACCAGCGGCAGCACCGCCGTGACGGCCACCGAGAACGGCCAGACCGGCACCGGCGCCAGCATTGCGCCGACGCGGCTGATCGTCGCCGGCTCGGTCACCGTCAGCGACCGCGACGCCGGCGCCACGCCCGGCATCGCCGCGACCGCCTTCGGCGCCGGCACGCTGACCGTGTCGCTGGCCGATGGCATGAGCGGCGACCGGCTCGGGGTCGACACGACGCTGCTGGCCGGCAACGCATTGCCGGCCGGCGTCACCATCGCCGGCGGCGAAGACGGCGCGCCGCTGGTCGTGAGCTTCGACGCCGACACCACGCTCGCCGAGGTCCGGGCGCTGATCGAGGCGCTGAGCTGGGCCCACGACGGCGACAACCCGACCGGCTTCGGCAACAGGCCGACCCGCGGCTTCGGCATCGTTCTGGACGACGGCAACAACGTCCAGCCCGGTGGCGACGACGCCGGCGGCCTGGCCGGCGGTCCGCCGCACGCGCTCGCCAGCGCCCCGATCACCGGCACGATCACGATCGCCGCCGACAACGACCCGCCGACCGCGAACCCCGATACGCACCTGACCATCGCGGGCGGCCCGGCCGTCTCGGCCAACGTCATCACCGGCCGCGTCGGCGGCGAGGGCGACACCGACCCCGACGATCCGGTCACCGCGCTGGCCGTGTCGGCGATCCGCGTCGGCGGCATCGGCGGCATCGGCGACTCCGGCGCCGCCGGCACGCCAGGCCATCCGCTCGCGGGCCGCTACGGCACGCTGACGCTGAACCCGGACGGCGGCTACGACTACGCGGTCGACACCGCCTCGCCGGACGTGCGGGCGCTCGGGGCCGGGGAGACGCTGACCGAGCGCTTCACCTATACGATCCGCGACCCGGGCGGCCGGACGTCGACGGCCGAGCTGGCGATCACGATCGTCCGCGGCCCGACCATCAGCGCGCGCGACGACAACGGCGCGGCCGGCGGCCACGCCGACGTGCACGAGCGCGGCCTCGTCGACGGCCCGTCGGGCGCCGACGCGCGCGAGTCGACGAGCGGCACGATCGACGTCACCGCGCCGGACGGCCTGGTCTCGGTCGGGATCGGCGGAACCGGCGGCGTCACGCTGACGCCGGCGCAGCTCGCCGCGCTGTCCGGCCCGCCGGCCGCGCCCGTCACGATCGCGACCGCGCACGGCACGCTGACGCTGACCGGCTTCAGCGTCGACGCGTCGGCCGGCGGCGTGCCGACCGAGGGCAGGCTGCACTACCGCTACGAACTGGGTGGCCCGCTCGCCCACGGCCCCGGCGACGGCGGCGCGAACGCCGGCGGCCCGGACGGCGAACGCTTCGACACGATCGCGCTGGCCGTCACCGACGCCAACGGCATCACGCTTCCCGGCACGCTGGACGTGCGCATCGTCGACGACGTGCCGCGGGCGACCGACGACCGGGCGGCGATCGACGAGGACGATCCGTCGGTTGCGACCGGCAACGTCAAGACCGACAGCGTCGACGTCGACGGCGCCGATACCGGCAACGCATTGCCCGGCACCGGCATTCCGGTCACCGGCGCCAGCTACCGCGGCAACGCGGGCAGCGTCGAAGCCACCGTCACGCTCGCCGGCGCCGCCTCGCTGGACACCGACTACGGCCGCTTCACGATCGCCGCCAGCGGCGCCTGGACCTACGCGCTCGACAACGGCCACCCGGCCGTGCAGCGGCTGACCGTCGGCGAATCGATCGACGAAGTCATCGCGTACACGATCACCGACGCCGACGGCGACACGTCGACCGCGACGCTGACGATCACGATCCGCGGGACCAACGACGGCGTGACGCTGGCGGTTCCGGACGCCAACGGTCCGGACGCCGACGGCCAGGCCAGCGTCCACGAACGCGGACTGGACGGCGGCGACGGCTCGTCGACGACGAGCGGCCGGTTCACGGCCGGCACGCCGGACGGCGTCGGCGCGATCGAGGTCGGCGGCCGCACGATCACCGCCGCCGAGCTCTCCGAGACCGACAGCCGGCCGATCGCTATCGGCACGCCGCGCGGCACGCTGACGATCACCGGCTACGACGCCGCCACCGGCGACGTGAGCTGGCGCTACGCGCTCGACGGCCCGGCCGACCACCGCGGCGGCCCGCCCGAACCCGCGGTCGCCGACCCGATCGCGATCGTCATCCGCGACCGCGACGGCGACGCGACGACCGGCGCATTGGTCGTGCGCATCGTCGACGACGCGCCCGAGGCGCGCGACGACGCCGCGACCGTCTCGACGGCGTTCGCGGACCCGGTCGTCGACGGCGACCTCGTGCGCGGCGCGCCCGGCGCCGACCGGATAGGCGGCGACACGACCGCGACGCCGGTCACCGGCGTGCGCAACGCGGACGGCGTCGAGGCCTCGCCGGACCAGCCGCTGGCCGGCCGCTACGGCACGCTGACGGTCCAGGCCGACGGCCGCTTCCGCTACGCGGTCGACAGCCGCGCTCCCGGGATCGCCAGCCTGGCCGAAGGCCAGTCGCGCACCGACGTCTTCGTCTACACGATCGCCGATGCCGACGGCGATACGTCGACCGCGACGCTGACGGTGACGATACGCGGCGCGTCCGACTTCCTGCCGCTGACCACCGCGCAGATGATGCGCGACCGCAGCGGTGTCGACAGCGGCGGTCGCGTGATCCGCCCGCCCGACCCGGGCGACGTCGATCCGATCTTCCATCGCCTCGACGATATCGACCTGGAGCACGGCCGCAGCGACATGCTGCCGTCCGTGCACGTGTCGACGGCCGTCGGCGAATCGCAGCGGCTCGCCCCGGCCGCGATCGCCGAGGTGTTCCGCCGCGTCGGCGGCCTCGGCTTCGCCGGACCGGCGAGCCTGGACGGACCGGCCGACCGGTACGCGCCGTTCGACGATGCCGGCACCGGTGTCGCCCCGCTCGGCCAGCCCGCCGAGATCGCCGCGCCGGTCCGCGGCCTCGGGCTGACCAACGCCGCGGCGGTCGGCATCGATGCGCGCGAAAGCCTGCGCCAGCGCGGCCTGGACGAGCGGCTCGAAGCCTCGCTGCCGACCGCGCCGTCGTTCAGCGAACAGCTCCGCGCCGCCGCGCGGGCGGCCGGACTCGCCGTCGAGGACGAGTGGGACGACGCGGACGTGGACGACCGGGAGGACGACGCGCGGTGAGGACAAGCAGGGGGACGATGCACGGGTCTCGCCAACGATGCGATCGACGAACCCGTCGAGATCGGTGCATCCGGAAAGACCGGCAACCTCGTCGGCACCGATAACCCCGGTAACCCCGGCGAACCGGGCGATCCCGTCAATCCCGGCAGGCCGATCGCCCTGAACGAGTCGTCCGGGCCGATCGCCGCGCCCGCCGCCTGCTTCGATCGGAGCAGGCCGATACCGCCGGTCGCCGCCCGTCACGAAAACCGAACAGAACCAGCAGAACCAGCAGCAAACCAGGGATCCGAAGACCATGTATTTCATCGACCCACCCGCCCCGGCGCGCGGTACCCGCCGCTCGCGCGCGCCGATCGCGGTCGCCGCCACGCTGGCGCTGCTCGCGCTGTCCGGCTGCGCCGTCACGCCGCAGCCGCTCGACAAGGCCGCGATCGACGCCCGGATCGAGCGCGACCGCGACGCGATGTACCGTGACCAGGCGCCGATCACCGGCCCGCTGACCGAGGCCGAGGCGCTGGCCCGCGCGCTGCGCTACAACCTCGACTACCGGCTCAAGCTGATGGAGAGCGCGCTGGCGCGCGGCCTGCTCGACGTCTCGGCCGCCGACATGCTGCCGAAGCTCGTCGCCGACGCCGGCTACGCCAGCCGCAGCAACGATTCGGGCGGCCTGAGCATCGGCATCGAGGACCGGATCATCAGCCTGCGCCCGTCGACGTCCGAGGAGCGCCAGTACTACTACGGGCGCGCCACGCTGTCGTGGAACGCGCTCGACTTCGGTCTCAGCTACTACCGGTCGAAGCAGGCCGCCGACGAGGTGAACATCGCCGAGGAACGGCGCCGCCGGATCCTGCAGAACATCGCGCTGGACGTGCGCCACGCGTACTGGCGGGCGCTGGGCGCGCAGCGGCTGATGGCCGAGGCCGACGCGCTGGCGCAGCGGATCGCCGCGGCGATCGAGACCTCGAACGAGGCCGAGCGCGCCGGCGTGCTGGCCGCCACCTACGGCCTGGCCTACCAGCGCACGCTGCTCGACGCGATGAGCCTGGTCAACGCCAAGCGCCAGGAGATGCAGTTCGCGCTGCGCGAACTGGCCGCGCTGATGAACCTGCCGCCCGGCACCACGTTCACGCTGGCCGATGCCGGCGAGGCCGCGCCGCCGCCGGCGGCGACGCCCGAGGTCGCCGACCTCGAGGCGATCGCGCTGGCCAACCGGCCCGAGCTGCGCGAGGAGGACTACAAGGCGCGGATCGGCGTCCTCGAGACCCGCCGCCAGATCGCGTCGCTGTTCCCGAACCTGAACCTGTTCGCCGGCGTCCGCGCCAACACCAACGACTACCTGTACAACAACCATTGGAGCGACGTCGGCGTCGGCCTGTCGATGGACCTGTTCCGGCTCGCCGCGCTGCCGGCGATCCGGCGCGCCAACGACGCCCGGCTCGCGACCGACGAGACCCGGCGGCTCGCGCTGTCGATGGCCGTGCTGACCCAGGTCCGCGTCGCCGTCGAACGCTACCGGCTCGCGGTGACCGACGAATCGCTGGCGGCCCGATCGAGCGACGTCGACCAGCGGCTGGCGAGCCTGACGCGCGCCGGCGCCCGCGACCGGCTCGAGAGCGAGCTCGAAGCGCTGCGCACCGATGCGCGCGCGCTGGTCTCGCGCTTCCAGCTCGCGACGGCGCGGGCGGCCACCCAGGCTTCGTACGGCCGCGTGCTGAACTCGATCGGCGTCGACCTGCTGCCGGCCGAAGTGACCGGCCGCGACATTCCGACGCTGACGCTGGCGATCGCCCTCCACGTCGCCGACGTCGAACGCGGCGTGTTCGGCCAGCCGCAGGCCGATGCGCGCGCGCCGGCGCCGGTGCGCGTGGCGATCGACGGACTGCCGGCCGGCGCCGACCCGGCGGCCGTGCGCCAGGCGGTCGAACGGATCATCGGCCGCAACGACCTGGCCGTCGACGGCGCCGCGAACGCGGGCGACGCCCTCGAACTGCGCCTCGGCTACGCGCTGCGGCCGCCCGCCGCCGGCCGCGCGACCGCGCGGGTCGAATGGACGGTCGCCGTCCGCCGCCCCGACGGCACGAGCGCGCTGCAGCAGACCTACGCCAGCTTCGCGCCGGCCGTGGTGCCGAACCGCGCGCTGACCGCGCTGGCCGAGGCCGCGACGCTATCGGTGATGACCGAACTGCGCCGGATCAGCCGCGACGCCAACCCGACCCCGACGAGCAGCCGATGACGACGACGATGACACCGATGAAGCCGATGATGCCGATGATGCCGGCGGCGATGCTCGCCGCGCTGCTGGTCGCGGCCGCGCCGTCGGTCGCGAATGCGGTGACCGACGGCGCGCCCGTGCGCTTCCTGCTCGTCGCCGGCCAGGAGACCGTCGTATCGGCGGCCACCGCCGGCCGGCTGGCCCGCGTCGCCGTCGAGCTCGGCGACCGCGTCAAGGCCGGCCAGGTGCTGGCCGCGTACGACTGCGCCGAGATCGAGGCCCGCCGCGGCGCGGCCCGTTCCGAGCTCGAAGCGGCGCGCGTCCAGTACGAGGCCAAGGTCAAGCTGCACGGCCTGCGATCGGTCGCCGACGTCGACGTCGAACTGGCCGCCGCCAACGCCGACCGGGCCGCGCAGCAGTTGCGCGTGGCCGACACCCAGGTTCGCCAATGCACGTTCACCGCGCCGTTCGCCGGCACGGTCGCCCGCGTCCACGTCAAGGTCGGCCAGGGCCTGGGAACCGGCGAGCCACTGGTCGAGCTGGTCGGCAACGGCCCGATGAAGGTGCGGATGAACGTTCCGTCGCCCTGGCTCGCCTGGCTCAAGACCGGTACCGCCCTCGACGGCCGGATCGACGAAACCGGCGCCGACTGCTCGCTGACCGTCACCCGGATCGCCGGCCGGGTCGACGCCGTCAGCCAGACCGTCGAGATCGAGGCGCGGCTGGCCGGCGGCGGCGCCCGCGCGCTGCCGGGGATGAGCGGCCTGGTCATCGCTCCGCCGGCCGCGATCGCCAAGGTCGCGGCGCCGACGCCGGCTCCGTTGACGCGGGCCGCCGCGCGATGAGCGCGGCGCCTCCGCGGCAGGTCGAACGGCAGACCGAGCGGCGACAGACCGAGCGACAGACCGAGCGACAGACCGAGCCGCAGGCCGAGCCGCGGGCACGGGCGGAACGGCCGGCGGACACGGCGCCGTCGGCAAGGATCGGGGCGGCGACGCTCGCCCGATCGACTTCGGCCTCGATGCCGTCGAAGGCGCTCCCCTCGCCCCCCTCGCCCCCCTCGCTCCCGCTGACCCGGCTCGCCGCCGCCCAGCGGATCGCCGCGAAGCTGTACGCGGCCGCGCGGCCGGCCGAGGTCGGCTTCGTCGCCTGCAACGAGATCCGGGCATTCACGTCGATGCGCCAGGCCGCGCTGGTCCGCTTCCATGGCCGGCGCGGCGCATCGCTGGTCGCCCATTCGGGCCTGGCCCAGGTCGAGCGCGACGCGCCGTATGCGCGCTGGCTGGCCGACGTCGCCCGCACGCTGCGCGATTCGCCCGCGCGGGACGGACAGCCCGGCGATGCCGGCACCGGCCGCGACGCGGCGCCCGCCTCGCCTGCCTCGCCCGCCGGGAATGCGAACATCACCGCAACGGCCGCGACCGGCCGCCTCACCGTCACTCAGGCGATGCTGGCGCCGGCGCTGGCCGCGCAGTGGGCCGAATGGCTGCCTGCCCATCTGGCCGCCTGGCCGTTCAGCGGGCCGGACGGCCGCCCGGTAGCGATGCTGCTGGTCGCGGCCGACACGGCGATTGCGCCGGCCGGAAGCCCGGACTCGGCTGGCGCCCAGCTCGATGCGACGATCGCCGCCTGCGCGCATGCGTGGTGGGCGCTGGCCGAACGCCGCCGCCCGCTGGTGGCGCGGATCGCCGCCGGCCTCGATGGCCGCCGCCGCTGGGCACTTGCCGCGGCGCTGGCGCTGCTGGCCGTGCCGGTCCGCGACTACGCGCTGGTCCCGGCCGAGATCGTCTCGACGCGCAGCCAGGTCATCGCCGCACCGCGCGACGGCGTGATCGCTCGGATGGCGGTCGCGCCGAACGCCCACGTCGCGGCCGGCGACGTGCTCGCGCTGCTCGACGACACGACGATCGACAACCGCCTGGCGATCGCCCGCGGCGCGCTGGACACCGCCCGGCTCGAACTGCACCAGGCCTCGCAGCGAGCGATCCTCACGCAAGGCGCCAAGGCCGACCTGAACCTCGCCGCCGGCCGGGTCCGCGAACGCGAGATCGAGGTCGAGGGTCTGCAGCGCGAACGTGAGCAGCTCGCGATCCGCGCGCCGGCCGCCGGCGTCTTCGTCTATTCGGATCCGGACGACTGGGCCGGCCGACCGGTGCAGACCGGCCAGCGCGTCGGCCTGCTCGCCGACCCGTCGGCGCTCGGCGTCCAGGCCTGGGCGCCGGTCAACGAATCGGTCAATCTGAAGGCCGGCGCGCCGGTCACGGTCTTCCTGCGCGTCGCCCCGCTGCAACCGGTCGGCGCCCGCATCGCCTACGCCGGCTACCAGGCCGTCGAATCGCCGGACGGCGTCGCCAGCTACTCGCTGCGCGGTCCGCTGGAACGGCCGGAAAGCGCCGCCGCCGACCGTACGCCGGCCGACCGCACGTCAACCGACCACGCCCTGGCCGACCACGCCCCGACCGATCACGCATCGACCGACCGAACCTCGATCGACCGAACCTCGACCGACCACACATCGATCGACCCCACACCGATCGACCACACACCGATCGACCACGTACCGACCGGCCCCGCCCGCATCGGCCTGCGCGGCACGGCCCGCATCGCCGGCGACTGGACGACGCTGGGCTGGCTGATGTTCCGCCGGCCGGTCGCCGCCGCGCGGGAATGGTGCGGATGCTGAACGGGACGAACGACGCGGCCGCCAGCGCGGCGGCGATGCCCGGCGGCACCCTCCTCCGGGCGTCGACAGGCCCGGCGACGAACCCGGCGGCGATGCCGTCGCCACCGCCCTGGCCGCCGCTGCGCGAGGAACTGCGCATCGAGCCCGCCGCCCCCGACCGTGACGGCTCGCCGGCCTGGCACGTCTGCGATCCGGTCCGCAACAGCTTCTACCGGATCGGCTGGCTGGAATTCGAATGCCTGCTGCGCTGGCCGCTCGGCGACGCCGGCCGGATCGCCGACGCGATCGCCGCCGGCACGCCGCTGCACGCCGACCGCGCCGACGTCGAACGCTTCGCCGATTTCCTGCGCCGCCACCAGCTCGTCCAGTCGGCGCGGCCCGCGCCGCCTCAGGCCGGCTGGCGCTGGCTGCTGGCCAACTATCTGTTCGTCCGTATCCCGCTGGTCCGGCCGGCCCGGCTGCTGGCCGCGCTGCGGCCGTTCGCCGAGCTCTTCTACGGCCGCGCCTGGCTCGCGCTGACGGTGCTGGCCGGCCTGATCGGGCTCGCGCTCGCCGGCCGGCAATGGGACGCGGTCACGACGCGGCTGGCGGCGTCGATGACGATCGACGGCTTCGCCGCGTTCGCGGCGGCGATCGTGTTCTCGAAGCTGCTGCACGAGCTCGGCCACGCGATGACCGCGACCCGCCTCGGCGTGCGCGTCGGCCACATGGGCATCGCGCTGCTGGTGCTGTGGCCGATGCCGTACACGGACACCGGCGAATCGTGGAAGCTGCGCCGCGCCCGCGACCGCTTCGCGATCGCCTCGGCCGGCATCGCCGCCGAACTGATGCTGGCGGCCTGGGCCACGCTCGCCTGGGCGTTCATGCCCGACGGCGCGGTTCGCGATGCGCTGTTCTTCCTGGCGACGACGGCCTGGGTGGCGACCGTCGCGATCAACGCCAGTCCGTTCATGCGCTTCGACGGCTATTACATGCTGTGCGATCTCGTCGAAGTGCCCGGCCTGCACGAGCGGGCCGGCCACGAGGCGCGGCGGGTGCTGCGGCGCCTGGTGATGGGCCTGCCCGAACCGACCGGCGAACCGCTCGCCCCCGGCAGGCGGCGGGCGCTCGCGGCCTTCGCGTTCGCGACCTGGTCGTACCGGCTGCTGCTGTTCATCGGCATCGCGCTGCTCGTCTACCACGCCTTCTTCAAGGCGCTCGGCCTGTTCCTGTTCGCCGTGGAGATCACCGTGTTCATCCTGCGACCGATCGCGAACGAAGGGCGGCACTGGTGGCGGCATCGCGCCGAAGGCTCGCGCCGGCGGCGATGGACGCTCGGCCTGCTGGCCGCCGCTGCGGCCATCGTCGTCGCGACGCCCTGGCCCACCGGCATCGACGCGCCGGGCGTGCTGCGCGCCGGTATCGAGCGGCCGATCTACGCGCCGTTCGCGGCCCGGCTGATCGCGCTGCCGGTCCGCGAGGGCCAGCCGGTCCGCACCGCCGACGTACTGGCCGTGCTCGACGCGCCACTCCAGGGCGACCAGCGCGACCAAGCCGAGGCGATGGCCGCCGCCTGGAACCGGGCCGCCCGCGGCGCGCTGGGCGCCGACGACGCGCCAGCCGCCCGGCTGGCGCTGGCCGAACAACAGGCCATCGTCTGGCGCGTCGAACGCCAGGCGCGGGAGGCCGAACTGTCGCGGCTGCAACTGGCCAGCCCCGGCGACGGCGAGATCCGCGACATCGACCCGCTGCTCGTGCCCGGAAGCTGGATCGCGCCGGACCGGCCGATCGCCATCGTCGTCGACGGCCGCCGCTGGCGCGCCGAAGCGCTGGTCGGCGAGCGCGACCGCGCCCGACTCCGGCCCGGCACGCCGGCCACCGCGATCGTCGTCGGCCGCACGACCCGGCTCGACGGCCGCATCGTCGGCATCGACGACGGTCCGGCGCGCAGGCTGCCGCACGCGCTGCTCGCCAAGCCGCACGGCGGCCCGATCGCGCTCGATCCGAACGCCCCGCCGCGCGAGCTGCGGCCGGCCGAAACCTGGTATCGGGTGACGGTCGAAGGCGAACTCGACGAACCCGTGGCCGCCACGCGCGCCGTCCGGCTGCATTTCGAAGGTCGACCGGAACGACCGGCCGCCCGCTGGGCCGATGCGGCGGTGTCGGCACTGGTCCGGCAGGGAGGGTTGTGAGCGGGGCCGGGCCGGGCCCCCGGCGCCCCTCAGCCGAGCACGAACGGCCGCCCGGTCACCGGCGTCGTCGGCACCGCCATCGATTGTTCGGCCATCACGCCCGCCTCCCACGCGAGCCGGCCCGCCTCGACCGCCAGCCGGAACGCGCGCGCCATCCGCACCGGATCGGTCGCCTGCGCGACCGCCGAGTTCAGCAGCACGGCGTCGTAACCGAGCTCCATCGCCTGGACCGCGTCCATCGGCGAGCCGATCCCCGCGTCGACGATCAGCGGCACGCCGGGCAGCCGCGCGCGCAGCGTCTTCAGCGCGAACGGATTGATCAGCCCCTGGCCCGAGCCGATCGGCGCGCCCCAGGGCATCAGCACCGTGCAGCCGACATCGAGCAGGCGGCGGCAGGTGACCAGGTCGTCGGTGCAGTACGGAAACACCTCGAAGCCGTCGAGCACCAGCTCCCGCGCGGCGCTGACCAACTCGAACGGATCGGGCTGCAGCGTGTAGTCGTCGCCGACCACCTCGAGCTTGATCCAGATCGTGCCGAACAGCTCGCGGGCCATCCGCGCCAGCGTCGTCGCCTCGCGCGCCGTCGTGCAGCCGGCCGTATTGGGCAGCAACCGCGCGCCGCTGGCCTCGATCAACCCATAGAAATCGCCGGCCGCGCCGACGTGCGCGAGCTGGCGCTTGAGCCCGACGGTGACCACCTGCGCGCCGGACGCGTCGATCGCCTGCTGCAGCACCTGCGGCGACGGATAGCCGGCCGTGCCGAGAAAGAAGCGGCTGCTCAGCTCGACGCCGCCGACCCGCCACGACGATGGCGATGGCGATGGCGATGGCGCGGAGGATGGCCCGGCGACCGCGGGCGCTGCGTGATCATGCATGGGCTCAGCCTCCGACGATCGCGCGGAACACGTCGAGCCGGTCGCCGTCGCGCAGCGTGAGGCCGTCGCGCGATGCGCGCGGCACGAATTCGCCGTTGACGGCCGTGGCGACCGTCGCGGCATCCAGGCCCTCGGCGTCGAGCCAGGCGGCCAGGTTCAGGATGCCGGTCTGCCGCGGCTCGCCATTGACGAGGATCCGGACGGCGGTACCGGTCGATGCGATGTCAGTCATGCGGAAATCCGATCAATGCGCCGAGCGCTTTTTCCACGAGAGCCGGCGCGATCAGCCAACCGTGCCGAAACAGGCCGTTGATAGCCGTCGACGCGGCGCGGTGCGAAATGACCGGAAGATTATCGGGCATTGCGGGGCGAAGGTTCACGTCCTGGCGGATCACGCGCGCCTCGGCCAGCGCGGGCATCACCGAATGCGCGGCCGCCAGCAGCTCGACCGTGCTGCGCAGCGACGGCGCCGACCTGTCCTCGCTCTCGATCTCGCTGGCGCCGACGACGATCCGGTCGCCGTCGCGCGGCACCAGGTACACGCGATGGCGCGGATGCAGCAGCCGCAGCGGCCGCCCCAGCCGCACGCCGGGCGCGTGCAGCCAGAAGATCTCGCCGCGCACGCCGCGCACCGGCAGGTCCGGCCGCGCGCCGACACCGCGCGCATCGATCACGTGATCGAAGCGATGACGCCCGGCATCCGGCGACGCGTCGGCGCCCGCCACCGGCTCGACGTCGATCCAGCCGTCGCCGGGCCGCGCGCGAACGCCCCAGCGGAACCGCACGCCGCTGGCCGCCGCCGCGTCGGCCAGCGCGCGCATCGCCAGCACCGCGTCGACCTGCCCTTCGCCGGCCAGCTCCCAGGCCAGCGCCGGACCGTGGATGTCGGGCTCCAGCGTCCTGAGCCGATCGAGCGTGATCGGCTCGGGCCGGTGCGCGGCTGGCGCGCGCGCGGTCAACGCATCGACGACGCGGCGCGCGGCGCCGGCATCCGAACCATAGGCCAGCATCAGGCTGCCGGCCCGCCGCAGGCCGATCGGTGCCGGCAATTGCGCTTCGTAGCGCTGCCACAGGTCCAGCGAGCGCAGGCCCAGCGCGAAGACCTCGGCGTCGGCCGTCTCGAGCTCGGCGATCGGACTGAGCATGCCGGCGGCGGTCCAGCCGGCCGCCGGCGCGATCGCCGGATCGTCGGCCCGCGCACCGGGCCCGGCGAAGCGCACGGCGCCGCGATCGGGCCCGTCGGCCGGATCGAACGCGGTCACGTCGTGCCCGGCCAGGGCCAGCCGCCAGGCCGCGAGCCGGCCCGCCAGCCCGGCACCGGCGATCCCGATCCTCATCGCGCGCTCCCCGCGCCGGCGGACGACCGATCCGGCGCCCACCCGGACCGCGCGGCGGTCATTGACACCCAAGACGGAAACAACAAGAATGGTTCTCCGAAAATGACCCACCGGTCAGTTACTGTCACGAACATGCGCGCCCCATCGCCCGCGAGCAAGCGGGCCGTCCCGCGAACGCAGCCGGCGCTCCGCGCCCCGCGACCGCTCAAATGGGAGCGACGCAAGGATTATCGCCCGGCCGAGCTGCTCGAGGCGGCGCGGGCGATGTTCGCCGAGCGCGGCTTCGCGGCGACCCGGCTGGACGACGTGGCGCGCGCCGCGGGCGTCAGCAAGGGAACGCTGTACCTGTATTACCCCAGCAAGGAGGAGCTGTTCAAGGCGGTCGTGCGTTCGGGCGTCGTCGACTGGCTCGACAGCCTGCGGCGCCGGCTGGCCGACGAGGCGATCGCCAGCGACGCGCTGCTGACGCAGTTCTTCGCCGAGTTCTGGCAGCGCTTCGTCGGCACGCGGGTATCGCCGATCCTCAAGCTGGTCATCGCCGAATCGGCGAACTTCCCCGAGGTTACCCGCTTCTTCCACGAGGAAGTCGTCACGCCGACCGTCCGCTCGCTGGTCGCGCTGATCGAGCGCGGCATCGCCCGCGGCGAGTTCCGCCAGGTCGACGCCGGCGCGTTCGCCAGCCTGTGGATCGCCGCGCCGGTGCTCAAGGCGGTATGGATGCACTCGTTCGACCCGGTCTGCGCGACGCCCTCGCCGCATTCGATCGAGCATCTGGCGGCGCTGCAACTCGCCGCGATCCACGACATGCTGCGACCCGACGCCCGGCCGCTGGCGCCGCACCCGCTGCCGAGGGCCAAACCGAGCGCCAAGCCGATCGCCGCGCCGACCATCGCGCCGGCCGCCGCGCCGCCGGCCGCGGCGGGCCGCGGACGACGCCGGTGAGCGAGCGATGAGACCCGGCTACCGCGGGACGATCGTCGCCGGCGTCGTGCTGATCGCGCTGGCGGCCGGCGGCTACCTGACCTACCAGCACCGCGCCAAGGCGATCACCGCGTACCCCGGGTCGGCGGCGATCGCCGCGTCCGGCGCGGCGGCGTCCGCTCCCGCGGGCCTGCTGAGCTTCGGCCCGCACGACCTGATGCGGGTCGCGCCGACGCGGATCGCGCGCTCGATCCCGTTGACCGGCACGCTGCGGCCGGTCAACCAGACGGTGCTGCGCGCGAAGGTGGCCGGCGAGATCCGCGAGTTGCCGGTACGCGAGGGCTCGGTCGTCAAGGCCGGCGAACTGATCGCGCGGATCGACCCGGTCGACTTCGAGTACCGGATCAAGGAGCGCGAAGCGCAACTGCGCCAGATCGAGGCGCAGCTCGCCCAGGCGCGGCGCTCGCTGAACGACAACACCCAGCTTCTGGCCAAGCGCTTCATCTCGCAGAGCGCGCACGACAACGCCCGCTACGCGTACGAGGCGCTGCTCGGCGCGCGCGATGCCGCCGGCGCGCAGTTGACGATGGCGCGCAAGTCGCTGCGCGACGCGACGGTGACCGCGCCGTTCGCCGGCGTCATCGCCGAACGCTTCGCGCAGCCAGGCGAGAAGGTCTCGCCCGACAACCGGCTCGTCTCGCTGGTCGACCTGTCGCGGATGGAGATCGAGGCGCCGGTGCCGGCCAGCGAGATCGGCGCCGTCGCCGTCGGCCAGGACGTCACGCTGCGCATCGAAGGCCTCGATACGCCGCGGCTCGGCCAGGTCGTGCGCATCGCGCCCGGCACCCAGGCCGGCACGCGCTCGATCCCGGTCTACATCGGGCTGGACAACCGCGACCCGCGGATCCGCGCCGGCCTGTTCGCGCAGGGCCGGCTGGTGACCGCCGCGCGCGACGGCGCGATCGTCGTGCCCGAGGCCGCGGTGCGCGACGTCGCCGGCCGCCTGTTCGTCTACGCGATCGACGGCGACCGGCTGGTCGAACGCGACGTGCGCGTCGGCCTGCGCGATGCCGCCGGCCTGCGCGATGCCGCCGGCCTGCGTGATGCCGCCGGGCAGAGCGGGCAGAGCGGCCAGGATCCGGACGGCGGCGCGGGCGCCGGCGCGCGCGTCGAGATCACCGAGGGCCTGAAGCCTGGCGAATGGATCGTCGCCGCCGACCTGGGCACGCTGCGGGCCGGCAGCCTGGTGCGCGTCGACGACGCCGCGCGCCCTTAGCGATCCCGGCGACGCCCGCATGTGGTTCACCCGTGTCTCGATCAGCCAGCCGGTCTTCGCCACGATGGTGATGATCGCGTTCGTCGTGCTGGGCCTGTTCTCTTACCACCGGCTGCCGGTCGAGCAGTTGCCGGACGTCACGTTCCCGGTCGTCGTCGTGTCGACCGCTTACCCCGGCGCGTCGCCCGAGGTCGTCGAGTCCGACGTCACGCGCAAGATCGAGGAGCAAGTCAACACGATCAGCGGCGTCTACGAGCTGTCGTCGCGCTCGTACGAGAGCCAGTCGGTCGTCATCATCCGCTTCGACCTGTCCGTCGATCCGGCCAGGGCGGCGCAGGACGTCCGCGAGAAGGTCGCGATCGTCCGGCCGCAGTTCCGCGACGAGGTCAAGGAGCCGCTGGTCACGCGCTTCAACCCGGACGACGCGCCGGTCGTGTCGGTGGCGATCCGCTCGCCGCGGCGCTCGCCGCGCGAGCTGACGACGCTGGCCGACCAGGTCGTCAAGCGCCGCTTCGAAAACGCGCGCGGCGTCGGCAGCGTCACGCTGGTCGGCGCCGTCAAGCGCGAGGTGCGGATCGAGCTGGATCCGGCCCGCATGGAAGCGTTGAAGATCGGCGTCGACCAGGTGCTGGACGCGCTGCGCGCCGACAACCAGCAGTTGCCGGCGGGCACGCTGACCAGCCGCGACCGCGAGCAGGTCGTGCAGATCGACGCGCGGATGACGTCGGTGCGCGACTTCGACCGGCTGATCGTCGCCCGTCGCGGCGGGCAGCCGGTCTACCTGTCGCAGCTCGCGCGGGTCGTCGACGGGCAGCAGGAAGAGGTCAACGCGGCGCTGGTCGACGGGCAGCGCGCGATCGTGCTGGACATCGTCAAGGCGCAGGACGAGAACACGATCGCCGTCGTCGACGAGATCCGCCGGATGGCCGGCGAGCTGAAGGCGCGCGGCGACGTGCCCGACGACGTCGCGCTGACGATCATCCGCGACGCGTCGACGTCGATCCGCAACTCGGTGGCCGGCGTGCGCCAGAACATCGTCGAGGGCGCGGTGCTGACGATCGTCATCGTCTTCCTGTTCCTGTCGTCGTGGCGATCGACGGTGATCACCGGGCTGACGCTGCCGATCTCGCTGATCGGCACCTTCCTCGTCATGTACGCGATGGGGTTCTCGATCAACGTCGTCTCGCTGCTGGCGCTGTCGATCTGCGTGGGCCTGCTGATCGACGACGCGATCGTCGTGCGCGAGAACATCGTTCGCCACCTGGGCCTGGGCAAGGACCACCGCCGCGCCTCGCTAGACGGAACGTCCGAGATCGGCCTGGCGGTGATGGCCACCACGTTCACGATCGTCGCGGTGTTCCTGCCGATCGGCTTCATGGGCGGCATCATCGGCCGCTTCTTCAAGCAGTTCGGCGTGACCGTGGCGTTCGCCGTGCTGCTGTCGATGTTCGTGTCGTTCACGCTCGATCCGATGCTGTCGGCGTTCTGGCGCGACCCGGACGCGCACGGCGCGCGCGGCAACGGCCCGGTCGCGCGGCTGCTGCGCGCGTTCCAGTCGCTGATGACGCGCCTGGAGCGCGCTTATGTCGCGCTGCTGCGCTGGGGCCTGCGCCACCGCGCGCTGACGCTGCTGATCGCGTTCGCCGCGATGGCCGGCTCGATCCCGCTCGTCAAGGTCGTCGGGACCGAGTTCGTCCCGGTCTCGGACAACAACGAGTTCTACCTGATGATGTACACGCCGGTCGGCTCGTCGCTCGCGCTGACGCAGGACAAGGTGCGGCAGGTCGAGGCCGCGCTGCGCGAGTTTCCGGGCGTCATCGACACCTACGCGACGATCAACACCGGCACCGTCCAGGGCAAGAACTACGCGACGCTGTTCGCGCGCCTGCTGCCCCGTCACCAGCGGCCGCTGTCGGTCGCGCAGATGCGCCTGCCGGTGCGCGAGCGCCTGATGCAGATCCCCGGCGTGACGCTGACCGACCTGGGCACCTTCAACACGATGGGCTCGGGCAAGCCGATCCAGATCAGCGTGCAGGGCCAGGACATCGCGCAGCTCGAGCGCATCGCGCGGCGCGCGCTCGACGAGATCGCGCGGATCAACGACGCGCTGCGCCGGCAGTACGCGCTCGCGCCGAGCCAGGGCGTCGTCGAGATCGACACCAGCGCCAAGCCGTCCAAGCCGACGATCACCGTCGACATCGACCGGCAGCTCGCCTCGGACCTGGGCGTGGGCGTCGGCCAGATCAGCCGGGCGCTGCGCCCGCTGCTGGCCGGCGAGGCGGCCACGACCTGGCGCGCACCCGACGACGAGAACTACGACGTCAACGTGCGCCTGCCGCAGGACGCGCGCAGCACGATCGGCGACCTCGAACGGATCACGCTGCTGGCCCAGGGCACTAGCGCCGGTGACAGCGGCGAAGCCGGTGCCGGTGCCGGCGCCGGCACCGGTCCGCGGATGGTCGCGCTGCGCCAGGTCGCCGACTTCGTGCAGGGGTTCGGCCCGACCCAGATCAACCGCAAGAACCTGACCCGCGAGATCCTGATCTCGGCCAATGCCGACGGCATCGCCTCGGGCACCGCGGGCCTGCTGATCCAGGACGCGCTGGCGCGGATCGAGCTGCCGCCCGGCTACCGCTTCGTCACCGGCGGCGCCACCCGCGACATGGCCGAGAGCTTCGGCTTCGCCGTGCAGGCGCTGGCGCTGGCCGTCGTGTTCATCTACATGATCCTGGCTTCGCAGTTCGGCAGCTTCGTGCAGCCGCTGGCGATCATGGCCTCGCTGCCGCTGGCGCTGATCGGCGTCGTCGTCGCGCTGCTGGCCTGGCGCAGCACGCTGAACCTGTTCTCGATCATCGGCCTGATCATGCTGATGGGCCTGGTCACCAAGAACGCGATCCTGCTCGTCGATTTCGCGAACCAAGCGCGCCGCCGCGGCGTCGAGCGCGCGCAGTCGCTGCTGGAGGCCGCCGAGATCCGCCTGCGGCCGATCCTGATGACCACGATGGCGATGATCTTCGGCATGGTGCCGCTGGCGATCGGCGCCGGCGAAGGCGCCGAGCAGCGGGCGCCGATGGCCCACGCGGTGATCGGCGGCGTCATCGCCTCGACGCTGCTGACGCTGATCGTCGTGCCGGTGTTGTACACATTGCTGGACGACCTGGCCGCCAGGCGCCTACGCCGCAGCCCGGTGACATAAAATGCGCGGCAGCGTGCCCGCCCCCCGTCATCTGCCTTCCGAGAGTCATCATGGATATCGAAACCGCCCGCTTCAACATGATCGAGCAGCAGATCCGCCCCTGGAACGTGCTCGATCCGCAGATCATCGACCTGCTGTTCATGGTCAAGCGCGAGCAGTTCGTGCCCGAAAGCCTGCGCTGGCAGGCGTTCACCGACACCGAGATCCCGCTGCTGGCCGGCGGCAAGCCGACCGGTGAGGTCATGCTGGCGCCCAAGGTCGAGGCCCGCCTGCTGCAGGACCTGCATATCGGCAAGCACGAGACCGTGCTCGAGGTCGGCGCCGGCTCCGGCTACATGGCGGCGCTGCTCGGCGCGCGCGCGCAGAAGGTGCTGACGCTCGAATCGCATCCCGAGCTGGCCAAGCTCGCGGCCGAGCACCTGCTCGCCGCCGGCGTCGGCAACGTCACCGTCGAGCACAAGGACGGCTCGCACGCCACCCGGGCCGTCGGCGAGACCAAGTTCGACGTCATCGTGCTGTCCGGCTCGGTGCCGTTCGTCCCGCAGGCCTGGCTCGACCGCCTGAACCCCGGCGGCCGGCTGGCGGCCATCGTCGGCGAGCTGCCGGTCATGCGCGGCGAGATCATCACGCGCGGCCACGGCAGCCAGGCGGGCGAATACACGACCGTGTCGCCGTTCGACACCGTGACGCGGCCGCTGGCGGGCTTCCCGCAGAAGGAACACTTCCACTTCTGATCCGCGCGCCGCGCACGACCTTCCGCCCGCCATCCCCGACGAGACCGATCTTGCCGCCCCCTCCTCCCGCCGTCGCCGGCCCGTCGCAGCAAGCCGGACGGATCGCCTCGTCGCTGATCGCCGCCGCCTGCTGCGCGCTCGCCACGCCGGCGCTGGCGCTTGACCTGGCCGACGCCTATCGCCAGGCCCAGGTCAACGACCCGCAGCTCGCCAGCGCGCGCGCCAACCTCGAGGCCGTGCGCGAACGCATCGCGCAGGCCCGCTCGCAGTTGCTGCCGATGCTCGGCGCCCAGGCGCAGGTCAGCCGCCAGCAGGCCGAGACCAACCTGTCGCCGCAAAGCGAGTTCACGTCGCGGCTGTACGGCATCAACCTGACGATGCCGCTGTTCCGGCCGCAGAACCTCACGCAGTGGGACCAGGCCAGGCTGCAGGCCGACATCGCCGACGCCCAGTTGTCGCAGGCCGGGCAGGACCTGATGATCCGCGTCTCGCAGGCCTATTTCGACGTGCTGGCGGCCGAGGACAGCCTGGCGACGATCCGCGCGCAGCGCCGGGCGATCACCGAGCAGTTGTCGGCGGCCAAGCGCAACTTCGAGGTCGGCACGGCCACGGTCACCGACCAGCAGGAAGCGCAGGCCCGCTTCGACCTGAACGTCGCCCAGGAGCTGGCCGCCGACAACGACCTGGCCGTCAAGCGCGGCGCGCTGAGCCTGCTGACCGGCCAGCCGCTGTCGCCGCTCAAGGCGCTGGACAAGGGCATCGCGCTCGTCCCGCCGGAGCCCGCGCAGGAAACCGCGTGGACGACGTCGGGCCGCCAGAGCAACCTGGCCGTCGTGCAGTCCGAGCTGGCCGCCGAGATCGGCCGGCGCGAGATCGACCGCGCGCGCCAGGGCCACTACCCGACGCTGGACCTGGTCGGCAGCGTCGGGCGGCAGTACAACCCCTCGTTCGCGTTCCAGGGCGTCACCGTCGACGCCAAGTCGATCGGCCTGCAGTTGAACGTGCCGATCTACGCGGGCGGCGGCATCGACGCGAAGGTCCGCGAAGCGATCGCGCTGCGCAACAAGGCGCTGACCGACGTCGAGAACTACCGGCGCCAGGCCGAACAGGGCGCGCGCACCGCCTACCTGGGCGTGCAGAGCGGCCTGGGCCAGGTCCGCGCGCTCGAAGCGGCCGAGCGCTCGAGCCAGCTCGCGCTCGACTCGAACCTGCTCGGCTACCAAGTCGGCGTGCGGATCAACATCGACGTGCTCAACGCCCAGCAGCAGTTGTACTCGACGCGCCGCGACCTCGCGCGGGCGCGCTACGACGTGCTCGTCAACGGACTGCGGCTGCGGCAGGCGGCCGGCACGCTGGCCGAGGCCGACCTGATGGCGGTCAACGGCCTGCTGTCGACGATCCAGGAGCCGGCGGGCGAGCCGCAGCGCCAGTAGCCGCGCAGGCCTCCGCGGGCCGGTCTCCGAGAGCCGGTCTCCGAGAGCCGCTCTTTGCGGGCCAGTCTGCGCAGGACGGTCATCGCGGAACAGTCATCAACAGCCGGTCACCGCGGCCCTGGCGGCCCCGGCGGCCTTCGACCGCTAAGCGGCGCGATCCTGATCGGGCTCCAGCCGCAGCCGGCAGCGCTGCAGCAGCGGTTCGAGCGCATCGATCGTGCGCAGCGTCGCGCCCCGGTGCGTGCCGGCGAAGGCCAGCGCCGCCGCGTGCATCGCCTGCCAGGCGTTGGCATCGGCGACCAGGCCCAGCGCCCGTGCCACCGCCTCGTCGGCGTCGGCCACGCCCAGCGCCGCACCACTGGCGATCGCCTGCTCGGCCGCTTCCTTGAAGTTGAACGTATGCGGTCCCAGCACGACCGGCACGCCGAGCGCGCAGGCCTCGATCAGGTTCTGCGCGCCGAACGGCAGCAGCGAGCCGCCGATGATCGCCGCGTCGGCCGCCGCGTAGTACGCGAACATCTCGCCCATCGAATCGCCGAGCACGATGTCGGCACCCGCCCAGGCGTCGGGCGCCTCCGCGCTGCGCCGGACGACCCGCCAGCCGTCCTGCCGGCACAGCGCGTCGACCTCGTCGAAGCGCTGCGGATGACGCGGCACCAGCAGCAGCAATGGCCGCGTCGCGACGCCGTCGGCCAGGCGCTTCCAGGCCGCCAGCAGCAGCGCCTCCTCGCCATCGCGCGTGCTGGCCGCCAGCACGACCGGCCGCCCGGCCATCGCCTGCCGCCACGCGACGCCGCGCGCGCGCATCGCCTCCGCGGGCGTCACGTCGAACTTCAGGTTGCCGGTGACCGCCACCTGCTTGCGCCCCAGCCGCCCGAGCCGCCCGGCATCCTCGTCCGTCTGCGCCGCCACCGTATCGATCCGCGCCAGCGCGTCGCGGATCAAAGCGCCATAGCGCTCGGCCTTGCGCAGCGAGCGCTCGGACAGGCGCACGTTGACCGCCGCCAGCGGCACCCGCAGCCGCTGCGCCTGCCGCGTCAGGTTCGGCCACAGCTCGGTCTCCATCACGATCCCCAGCGACGGCCGCCACGCCTTCAGGAAGCGGCGCATCGCCCACGGGTAGTCATAAGGGAAATACGCCTGCCGCACGGTATCGCCGAACAGCCCGCGCCCGGCCTCGCGCCCGGTCGGCGTCGTGCAGGTCAGCAGCCATTCGGCATGCGGATAGCGCTGCTGCAGCGCGCGGATAAGCGGTTCGGCCGCGCGCGTCTCGCCGACCGACACCGCGTGCACCCAGATCAACGGCCTGCCGCGCCGGCGCCGCCGCACGATCAGGCCCCAGCGTTCGCGCCAGTGCGAGCGGTAGGCCGGCTGCCGCCGCGAACGCCACAGCAGGTAGACGACCAGCGCCGGCGTCAGCAGCACCCATGCCGTCGAATACAGAAACTGCCGAGCCCAGCGCGCGACCCTCCCGATCCCCTTCATGCCCGGCCCACCTCATCGAGTCCGTCGAGCACCCGCGCGACCGAAGGCCATTGCCCCGGCTCGCCCAGCGAGACCGCCCGCGGCGTCCAGTAAGGACCGAACCGCCAGGCCGGCGTCGCCGCGAACAGCGCGACGGTCGGCCGGTCCAGCGCCGCGGCCAGATGCGTCAATCCGGTATCGACGCCGACGACGGCCTGCGCGTCGCGCAGCAGGCACGCGCAGTCGGCCAGCGACAGGCGGGGCAGCACGACGGCGGCCGGCGCGCTCGCGGCGATCCGCTCGGCCTGCGCCCGCTCGTCGTCGCTCCCCCAGGGCAGCGCCACGGCCAGGCCCTGGTCGCCGAGCCGGCCCGCCAGCGCCTGCCAGTCGGCCAGCGGCCATTGCTTGTCGACGCGCGAGGTCGCGTGCAGCAGCACCGCGTAGCGCCCGGCCGGCGCCGTCGCGACGCGCGGCCCCGGCGGCGCCAGCTCGAAGCGCGGCAGGCCCGACACCGGATACCCGCAAGCCTGTCCGGCCAACTGGCGAAGGCGCTCGATCGCATGCGCGTGCATGTCGACGTCATAGCGGCGCGCGTACGTCAGGGCGGCCAGCGGCTCGCGCGCGCAACGGCGCGAAAAGCCCGCGCGCGCGCCGCGCGCCCACGACGCGATCCACGCGCTCTTGAGCAGCCCTTGCAGATCGAGCACCAGATCATAGGGCTGCGCCGCGATCGCCGCCTTCGCCTGCCGGATCTGCGCGCGCGTGTCCGCCGCCAGCCACGATTTGCGCCAGCGCCGGATCGCCACCGGCAGCACGCGCCGCACGCCCGGGTGCAGCCGCGGCAGATCGGCGAAACCGTCCTCGACGATCCAGTCGATCTCCGTCCCCGGCAACGCCTGCCGGATGTCGCTGACGACCGGCAACGCGTGGATCACGTCGCCCATCGAACTCGTCTTGACCAGGGCCAGCCGCACGCGAGGCCTGCGCGCGGCTCAGAAAGGCAGCTTGGCCTGGGGACTGACCGCCAGGATCGCGTCGCGCATCGCCGACTGGATCCGCGCCAGCGCCTGCGGCGAATCGGCCTCGAAGCGCATCACGACCACCGGCGTCGTGTTCGACGGCCGCGCCAGGCTGAACCCGTCCGGATACTCGACGCGCACGCCGTCGATCGTGATCACCTCGGTCGCCCCCTCGAAACGCGCGGTCCGGCGCAGCGCGTCGATGATCGCGAAGTTCTCGCCCTCGGTCGTCCACATCTGCAGTTCGGGCGTCGTCGGCGAATCGGGCAGCGCCTCGAGCAGCGCCGACGGATCGGCATGGCGCGACAGGATCTCCAGCATCCGCACGCCCGAATACAGCCCGTCGTCGAAGCCGAACCAGCGGTCCTTGAAGAAGATGTGCCCGCTCATCTCGCCGGCCAGCGGCGAACCGGTCTCCTTCAGCTTGGCCTTGACCAGCGAATGGCCGGTACGCCACATCAGCGGCTGGCCGCCGCGCTCGCGGATCCAGCCGGCCAGGTTGCGGCTGCACTTGACGTCGTAGATGATCTGCGCGCCCGGATGCCGCGACAGCACGTCCTCGGCGAACAGCATCATCTGCCGGTCCGGAAAGATCACCTTGCCGGACTTGGTCACCAGCCCCAGCCGATCGCCGTCGCCGTCGAAGGCCAGCCCGATCTCGGCGTCGGTCTCGTGCAGGCAGCGGATCAGGTCCTGCAGGTTCTCCAGGTGCGCCGGATCCGGATGATGGTTCGGAAACGTCCCGTCGACCTCGCAGAACAGCTCGGCGACCTCGCAGCCGAGCGCCCGGAACAGCGCCGGCGCGTAGGCGCCGGCGACCCCGTTGCCGGCGTCGATCGCGATCTTCATCGGCCGGGCCAGCTCGACGTCCGACAGCGCGCGCGCCTGGTAGGCGGCCGACACGTCGAGCTGCTCGCGCTTGCCGGCCTGCGCCGGATCGACGCGCCGCAGCGATCCGCCGTTGATGCGCCGGGCCAGGTCCTTGATCGTCTCGCCGTGCAGCGTATCGCCGGCGACCATCATCTTCAGCCCGTTGTACTCGGGCGGATTGTGGCTGCCGGTGATCGCCACGCCGGTGCCGGTCCCCAGGTGATAGGTCGCGAAATAGACGATCGGCGTCGTCACCATGCCGATGTCGATGACGTCGAGCCCGGCCGAGCGCACGCCCTCGGCCAGCGCCGTCGCCAGGTCCGGGCCCGACAGCCGGCCGTCGCGCCCGATCACCACCTGCCGGACGCCCTTCTCGGCGGCCTGGTTGGCCAGCGCCACGCCGATCAGGCGGACCGCGTCGGTCGTCAGCGTCTTGCCGACGATGCCGCGGATGTCGTAGGCCTTGAAGATCGATTCATCGACGAGAGAGGACATGGATGCGGGTCTGTAGGAGGAATCCGTTCGAAGTTTAACCGCCCGCGCGCGGCGGCAGCGCAGATGGCCCGCCGCCCGACTCCGATATCGGATCCGCGCGCCGGCCGCTGAAACGACCATCGTCGCGCACGGCCAGGCAGATCGCCAGCGCGATCACGATCGCCCGCATCGTCGCTTGGTGCGCGAGCACGTCGTTGGTCAACGCCATCACCAGCCACAGCCCGAGCACGAACAGCCCGAGCAGCCGCGCGAACCAGGGCGCCTCGCGCAGATGGCGCACGACGACCGCCAGCAGCGCCGCGAACACCGCCAGCCCCAGCACGCCGAACTCGGCCGCCACCGTCAGGTAGCTGTTGTGCGCGTGCTTGAACAGGATCACGTCCTGGGGGAACAGCCCCTGCGCGCGCAGCGCCTCCAGCTCGTCCTGGAAACGGTGCACGCCCACGCCGAACCACGGATGATCGACGAACATCCGCCCGGCCGCCTCCCACAGCTCCATCCGCGAGCCCAGCGACGAGAAGCCGACCTTGCCGCTCGCATAGTCGGCGACCTCCGACTGCATCAGCAATAGCCGGTCGAGCAGCCCTTCGCGAGGGCCGGCGACGGCCACGACGATGAACAGGACCGCGACGGCGATCGACATCCGCCCCCATGACGGCGCGACCCGGCCCCCGGATGGCGCGCCGACCCCGACGATCGCCGCCGCGAAGACCGGCAGCGCGAACAGCGCCCCGCGATAGCCGACGATCATCACCACGCACAGGCCCGCCAGCGCCGCCAGGTTCAGCACATGACGCCGATCGCGCCAGCCGCTCCATCCCCCGTCCGACGCCGTCCGGCGCCCGACGAGTTGACGCCCGACGACCACGATCAGCACCGACGCCAGCGCCGTCTGACCATAGATGATCGCGTTGGTGCCCAGCGACGCGCGCACATCGGCCTCGCGCATCGCCACCCACACCCCCCAGATCAGCGACGCGAAGCAGCCGACGCAGGCGGCCCACACCAGGTCCTCGATCCGCACCCGGCTCAGGCGCAGAACGGGCCACAGCGCCGGCAGCGCGATCACCGGATACCAGACCGCCTCGCGAAAGCGCTGGTCGTAGACGAAGACGCTCAGGCAGTCGATGCCGTAGACGAGCACCGCCATGTACCAGAGGTCGCGCGGCGCCGCGCGGCGGCGGCCCGCCGGCGTCGCGTGCAGCAGCAGGCCGGCCAGCGCGAGCAGCCAGAACCCGCCCCCGGCGATCGACGGCACGGCGGGCATGACCGCGACGGTCGCGAAGACCGCGAATCGCCCGAACGCCGGCCACGAACCCGAGCCCGGGTCGCCATCATTGGACTGCATGTGCGAAGCTATCGGCGAGAATCGTTGCATCACCCGAATGGGCAACCCGCCCGCGCCGCCCACGGCCGACCGCCGCTCGCGCTGGTGCGAGGCGGGTCGCCGTCTGGCGAGGCCGGGCGGGGAAACCGCACACTATACCGGGCCAACGACGGGCGTCTGCGGCGCCCGTGTCGCGGACGCCACTACGCCTGCCAAGGATCGGGACTGGAAGTCGAAGCGCCAGTGATAAACGCTATACCTAATCCGACAAGACCTCGTCGAGCGAGTCGGCATCGAGTACTCGACGCGCCCAGCGATCGATGTCCGCTGCTGTGGCGGATTCGACCCGGGCCACGGTCGCCTCGGGCAAGAGGCCGAAGCGGTGGGTGAGTAGATCGAGGAGAAGCTGCTCGCGGCCTTCTTCACGACCTTCTTCCCTGCCTTCTTGGCGGCCTTCTTGACGCCCCTGCTCGAGCCCCTTCTGGATTCCCTGCTCGAACCCCTTGCGCAGCCCGATCCGCTCGACACTGGTGATGTAAGGCATGTCCCGCTTCCCCTCGAACTCCTCGATATCCTGCCACAGGCGATCTTCCAGGGCATCGGACAAGGCCATCATCCAGTCCAATACCCGGAACAGGCCGATCACCCGCTCCCGACTCCAGTCCCGCTCGTACAGCAACCGCACCAGCTTCCACTTGGCCGCCAGCCGCTGCCGCGGACGGCCACGCGTCCGTCGCGTCAGCAGGTGGGCGGCCGTCACCAGCGCAAAGGGGTTCGGGTTGGCCAACAGCGCATCGATGTCGGCCTCGTAATCCAGCAGCTTGACCGTCGGAAAACTCAGATAGTGCCGGCTGCCGAACAACTCGAAGCCATAGCCGTCCGGACGCCAACGCCGGTGCGGGTCGGCCAGCACCGCCAGGCTGGCCACCGGCCGGCCGAAGCGCTCGAACAGCCGATAGCTGTAGGTGAACATCCGCCGCTCGAAGTCGGCCTTGCGCGTGGCCTGCACCTCGACGTGGACATAGACCCAGCCCGGGCCGCCCCGCTTGCGATGCACCCGCACGAGTTGGTCGGCGTGCCGCACGCCGGCATCGGCCTCGCGCAGGATGCCGCGCAGTTCGGTGTGCAGGAACGTATGGCCGCGCGCCCAGTCGATCCCGCGATGAGCGGCGGGGAAGTAGAACGCGAGGAACTCCGGAAAGGCCTGTTCGATCGCGTCCTTCCACGGACTGTCGAAGGCATCGGGGGACGCGCCAGGGCTCGACGCATCCGATGCGCTCGACGCGTCGTCGGGCGCGTTCGGTACGCGGTCTTGGTCGGGGCTTTGCATGACAGCGCCCATTGCAGCGGTCCCGGCTCACCGCCGCAATCGGCTCGGGGAGCTAGGCCGGTGCCCGCTACGCGGAGCCCATCAGCGGCCGAGGCGCGCCGGAATTCAAGCTTCGGACAACAAGGCGGCATGGGGGAGACCATTCGAAACGACTGCCGCGCGCTGCCCTGCCGCGACGGTTGACGCTTCGATACGCTGGACGAACCCGCCCGGCGTCACCGGATTGATAGAATGCCCCGCTCCGCCGGACGCCGGCACCGGCCGTTGTTCCGTGGCCTGCGATGTTCGACGACAAGATGAACGCATCCCCCGTGCAGTCCACCGCGCCGGCCTCCTCCCCCGATCAGGCCACCGACGCCGCGCGGCCCTCGATCTGCCTATCGATCGTCAGCCACGGCCAGCGCGACGTCGCGCTGGCGCTGCTCCACGACCTGGCCCGCTTGAAGCCGCCGCACGTCGCGCGCGTCGTCTACACTCGGAACATCGCCGAGCCGCCGCTGCCCGACCTGGATCTCGGCAACGCCGCGCTGGTACAGATCGACAATGTCGGCCCCAAAGGCTTCAGCGCCAATCACAACACCGCGTTCCCGCATTGCCGCGAAGCTTACTTCTGCGTAATGAATCCGGACCTGCGGCTCGACGACGATCCATTCCCCGCGCTGCTGGCCGGCTTCGACACCGCATCAATGGATGCGGACGCGAACGCCGCCGCGAAGACGAGCGCGCCGAAGAACCTCTCCATCCCGATGCCGCCCGGCGGCAGCCGCATGGGCCTCGTCGCGCCGCTCATCGTCGATTCGCAAGGCGCGCTGCAAAACACCGCGCGCACGCTGTATACGCCAACCGAAATGATCCGGCAGAAGCTGCATCCGTCGAACGAAGGGAGCCGGGCCGACTGGCTGGCCGGGATGTTCATGCTGTTCCGCAGCGACGCTTATGCATCGATCGGCGGCTTCGACGAGCGCTATTTCCTGTACATCGAAGACGTCGACATCTGCAGCCGGCTCGTCGCCGATGGCTGGCGCCTGCGACAGGTGCCGACGGCGCGAGTCATCCACGACGCCCGCAAGACCAGCCATCGCTCGCTGCGCTATACGCTATGGCACCTGGACGGCATGCTGCGTTACTGGCGCGGCAAATCGTATCGCGACTACCGACGGATCCTTCGTGAGCGACACGCGCGTCACGCTTGAACGGCCCCTGGCGCCGATCCTGGTCACCGGCGCCAACGGCTTCGCCGGCCGCGCGGCTGCCGACCACCTGAAGCGCCAGGGCCACGCAGTCCACGGCGCCGTCCGAGGTGGCCGGGTGACGCTTGGGCCTGGCGATGAACGCTACACTGGGTCCGACAAGACTGCGTCGAGCGAGTCGGCATCGAGCACCCGGCGCGCCCAGCGATCGATATCCGCCGCCGTGGCGGATCGGACCCGGGCCACGGTCGCCGCGGGCAAGGGGCCGAAACGGTGGGCAAGTAGATCGAGGAGGAGCTGCTCGCGGCCTTCTTCACGACCTTCTTCCCTGCCTTCTTGGCGCCCCTGCTCGAGCCCCTTCTGGATTCCCTTCTCGAACCCCTTGCGCATCCCGATCCGCTCGACACTGGTGATGTAAGGCATGTCCCGCTTCCCCTCGAACTCC
>JASGFT010000016.1:0-39995 GCA_047605425.1 Burkholderiaceae bacterium
GCGCCGCACGCGCGCGACGATCCGCAGGTCGTCGCCGATCCGGGTCGTGTCGACGCCCTGACTCTTTTGGCCCTCTTGACCCCACCAGACAAGCATTACAGCAAGGAAGCTTCATGTTCACCGGAATCGTGGCCGCCGTCGGCCGGATCGTCGCTCTGGAACCATTGACCGACGGGACGGGCGCCACCACCCGTCAGACCGGATTGCGGCTGACCGTCGAGGCCGGCGCGCTGGATTTGTCCGACGTGGCGGTCGGCGATTCGATCGCGATCCAGGGCGCCTGCATGACGGCCGTGCGGGTCGACGCCGACCGCTTCGTCGTCGAGGTCTCGCGAGAGAGCCTGTCGCGCACCGCCGGCCTGTCCAGGATCGGCGACGTCAACCTGGAGAAGGCGCTGCGGCTGGCCGATCGGCTCGGCGGCCATCTGGTGTCCGGGCACGTCGACGGATTGGGCACCGTCGTGCGCTTCGAGCCGGTCGGCGAGTCCTGGCTGCTGGTCGTCAAGGCGCCGGCCGCGCTCGCGCGCTATCTGGCCTACAAAGGGTCGATCACCGTCGACGGCGTCAGCCTGACCGTCAACGCGGTCGACGACGAGCCCGACGGCTGCGCGGTCTCGATCAACCTGATTCCGCACACGATCGCCGCGACCACGCTCCAGTCGCTGGCCGTCGGCGATCCGGTCAACCTCGAGATCGACCTGATCGCCCGCTACGTCGAGCGCATGGCGCAGACGGCCATCGCCAGCGGGGTGCCGGCATGAAGCGCGACGGCTCGCGGGGCTGGTTCGGGACAGCGCCCACACTGGAGGAACTGCTCGCTCGTCATGGCGAGCTGCGCTACAAGTGGATCGCGTTGACGGTCGTCGTCGTCGGCACGGTCGCCGCCGTCATGACCGCGTCGATCGTCAACGTCGCGCTGCCGGACCTGATGCATGCGTTCGGCATCGGCGCCGAGCGCGCGCAGTGGGTGTCGTCGGCGCACATGGCGGCGATGACGATCTCGATGCTGCTGCTGCCGTGGAGCCTGGGTCGATTCGGTTTCCGGCGCGTGTATTTCGTGTCGATGGCGATGCTGCTGGCCGGCAGCATCGGTGCGGGCCTGGCCGGCGACCTGATCATGCTGATCGTCATGCGCGTCGTGCAGGGGACGGCGGCCGGCCTGTTGCAGCCGCTGTCGACGGTGCTGATCATGCGCGCGTTTCCGCCCGAGATGCGCGGACGGGCGATGGGCTTGTTCGGCTTCGGCGTCGTGCTGGCGCCGGCCATCGGCCCGTCCGTCGGCGGCGTGCTCGTCGATGCGTTCGGCTGGCGATCGGTGTTCTTCATCTCGGTGCCGATCGCCGCGATCGGCTGGGCGCTGGCGGTCCGTCTGCTGCCGGTCATGCCGCCCAGCGGCGCGCATCGCTTCGACGTGCTCGGCTTCGCCGGCGTGACGGCCTTCGTTCTCGTGCTGCTCGAGAGCTTCGTGCGGCTGCACGACTACGGCCTGCTGTCGTCGCAGGGGATCGCCTGGCTCGGCGGCGCGCTGGTGCTGCTGGCCTTGACGATCGGGTGGGAGCGGCGCCACCGGGCGCCGCTGATCGACCTGTCGGTATTCGACGTCCACTCGTTCCGTGTCGGCATCGTCGTGGCGCTGATCTACGGCATGGGCCTGTTCGGCTCGACGCTGATGGTGCCGGCGTTCGTCCAGACCGGCCTGCTGTACAGCGCGACGACGGCCGGCACGCTGCTGATCCCGGCCGGGCTGGCGCTGGCGTTGACGATACCGGTGGCGGGACGCCTGGCCGACCGCTTCGAGCCGCGCCGCCTGGTGATGACCGGCCTGGGCCTGTTCACGCTGTCGTTCCTGCTCGTGGCGATCTGGCCCGAGTTCGGCTTCTGGCCGCTGGCCGGCATGCTGGTGCTCGGCCGCGTCGGCCTGGGCATCATCCTGCCGTCATTGAGCCTGGCCACCGTCCAGCAAGTCGGCACCGAGCGCGTCGCCAGCGCCAGCAGCGTCTTCAACTTCGTGCGCCTGCTCGGCGGCTCGATCGGCACCAGCACGCTGCTGATCTTCGTCGAATGGCGTGCGCATGCCGGATCGCCGGGCGGCGAACCGACGCACGCGCAGTTGATCGATGCCTACCGGATGGGCTTCGCGCTGCTGGCCCTGTCGTTCGCGCTGGCCGGCGCGTGCGCGTGGTTCCTGCGCGGCGACGCGGCGTCCGTGTCGAAGGCGTCGCCCGAGCCGCCGGCCACCGAGGTATGAAGGTTCGCGCGGCCGATCCGTCGGGGGCGCGGTTCGCTGGCGCCCGCCGTTGTTACCAAATGTAAGAGTTGTCCCGGTCGATGAATCGCGTCCGCGGGCAATCGATGCCGGGCGCCCAAAGGTTCACAATCGACACATCGGCGCGCGCCGGCGTCCGGGGCGCCATGGCGATCGCGTACCGCGAGCGGATTCCGGTCGGTCGCCGATCGTGAACAGCAGGTGCGACATGAGCAAATCGATCATTGCAGCAATGGCCGTCGCGGCGGTGGCCGCCGCGGCGCTGCCGGCGCCGGCCCACGCCTGGCGTGGCCGGGTCGGCGTCGGGGTCTACATGGGGGGGCCGTTCTACGGCCCCGGCTACTACGGTCCCTATCCGTACTACTGGGGAGGGCCGTACTACTACCCGCCCGCGGTCGTCACCGTCCCGGTCCCGGCCACGCCGCCGGTCTACATCGAGCAGACGGCGCCATCGGCCGCCACCGTGCCCACGAACCCCTCCGGCTACTGGTATTACTGCGGGAAGCCCGCCGGCTACTATCCGACCGTCAAGGAGTGTTCATCGGCCTGGCAGCGGGTCGCGCCGCTGCCAGCGCAATGACGATCGGGCCGGCCACGCGGGTGGAGCGATTCGTGCGCCCGGCGCGCCAACGGTCATCGAACGAGAGGATCACCATGAAACGTCTTTCCAGGCTTGCCGCGCTGACGGCGGCGCTGCTGGCGCTCGGCGCCTGCGCCGTCACACCCACCGGCCCGACCCAGTTGGTTCTGCCCGGTTCCGGCAAGACCTTCCAGCAGTTCCGCGTCGACGATGCCTCTTGCCGCCAGCACGCGTCGGCGGAGATCGGCGACAGCGCGCAGACGGCCGCAGCCGATGCGACCGCGCGCAGCGCGGTGGTCGGCACCGTCGTCGGCACCGTGGCGGGCGCGGCGATCGGCGGGTCGCGAGGCGCCGGCGTCGGTGCCGGCAGCGGCCTGCTGGTCGGTGCAGCGGCCGGTTCGAACGCCGGCGCCCAGACCGGTTATTCGGCGCAGCGCCGCTATGACAACGCGTACATCCAGTGCATGTACGCCGCCGGCCATCGGGTACCGGTCTCGGGCCAGTTCGTCGGCAGCGCGCGGGCCACCCAGCCGGCTACGCCGACGCCGCCGTCCGGGGCCGAACCCCCGCCGCCGCCGGCCGGCACGCCGCCCGCACCGCCTCCCGGCACCTAGCGCTGAGCGCCCGGCGTTACGCGTCCGGCATCAATAAAGACCGGCAACCGCCGGTCTTTATCATTTTATTTGATTGTATTGAACGCACATCGGCGTCAATGGCCTGCGCTTGGGGTTGATACTGATGCATGAAGGGAATGGGGCGTTGCACAATTCGCGGCGATTGGCAGGTCCGAACGGACCGGCGGCCAACTCCAGCAGACGGTTCGATTTCCGGATCGTGGATCATTCCCTCAGGCAACGGCAGCCGTGTCCGACACCATTCTGGAAACCCGCAACCTGGTCAAGGAGTTCAAAGGCTTCGTCGCCGTCAACGACGTGAGCCTGTCGGTCAACCGCGGTCATATCCATGCGCTGATCGGACCGAACGGCGCCGGCAAGACCACCGTCTTCAACCTGTTGACCAAGTTCCTGTCGCCGACCCGCGGCAGCATCCACTTCAACGGTATCGACATCACGTCCGAGCGGCCGGCGCAGATCGCCCGGCGCGGCGTGATCCGTTCGTTCCAGATCTCGGCGGTCTTTCCGCACCTGACGGCGCTCGAGAACGTCCGGGTCGGCCTGCAGCGCAATACCGGGACGTCGTTCCAGTTCTGGCGTTCGGACAAGATCCTGAAGACGCTCGACAGACGCGCGATGGAGTTGCTCGAGTCCGTCGACCTCGGCGCGTTCGCGCACGAACAGACCGTCAATCTGCCGTATGGCCGGAAGCGGGCGCTCGAGATCGCGACGACGCTGGCGATGGAGCCGGAGCTGATGCTGCTCGACGAGCCCACGCAGGGGATGGGTCACGAGGACGTCGACAAGGTCACGAGACTGATCAAGCAGGTGTCGGCCGGGCGTACGATCCTGATGGTCGAGCACAACATGAAGGTCATCTCGTCGATCGCCGACCGGATCACCGTGCTGGCTCGCGGCGCGGTGCTGGCCGAAGGCCCTTATGCCGAGGTGTCGCGCAATCCCGCCGTGATGGAGGCCTACATGGGCACGACGGACGGCGAGTTGCAGGGCGCGCATTGAGCGCGACGGCCGTGTGCTCCGGGGCCGCGCGGGTCCATCGACGGCGCGGCGTACGATTCAGTCATCAAGGGCGGACATGAGCGAGGTTCTGTCGATTTCGAATCTGAACGCGTGGTACGGCGAATCGCACGTGCTGCACGGCATCGACCTGCAGGTCGATCGCGGCGAGGTCGTCACGCTGCTCGGCCGCAATGGCGCCGGGCGCACGACGACGATGCGCGCGATCATGGGATTGACCGGCAACCGCACCGGATCGATCCGCGTGTTCGGTCACGAGACGATCAAGCTGCCCACGCACACGGTCGCGCAGCTCGGCGTCGGCTATTGCCCCGAAGAGCGCGGCATCTTCGCCAGCCTGAGCTGCGAAGAGAACCTGATGCTGCCCCCCAAGCTGTCGCAGGCCAAGGGCGAGGGCATGAGCATCGCCGAGATCTACGACATGTTCCCGAACCTGAAGGAACGTCGGAACTCGCCAGGCACCCGCCTGTCCGGCGGCGAGCAGCAGATGCTGGCCGTGGCGCGGATCCTGCGCACCGGCGCCAACCTGCTGCTGCTCGACGAGATCTCCGAAGGCCTGGCGCCAGTCATCGTGCAGGCGCTGGCGAGGATGATCCGCATGCTCAAGAGCAAGGGCTACACGGTGGTGATGGCCGAGCAGAACTTCCGCTTCGCCGCGCCGCTGGCCGACCGGTTCTACGTGATCGAGCACGGCCAGGTCGTCGAGAGGTTCATGGCGAACGAACTGCAATCGAAGATGTCGATGCTCAGCGAGTACCTGGGCGTTTGAGAGTTTGAGAAACTGTTTGTTGGCAACCGAGGAGAGTACCTTGAAGAAGCGCAAGCTCTTGAGTCTGGCGATCGCAAGCTCGTTCGCGGCATTTGGTGCTGGAGCGCAGGCGCAGGTGTCCGATGGCGTGATCCGGATCGGCGTGCTCAATGACATGTCGGGCCTGTACGCCGACCTCGCCGGCATGGGCTCGGTCACCGCCGCCAAGATGGCGGTCGAGGATTACGGCGCCGCTGCCAAGGGCTTGAAGGTCGAGATCGTCTGGGCCGATCACCAGAACAAGCCGGACGTCGGCTCCAACGTCGCTCGCCAGTGGTTCGACAACGACAAGGTCGACGTCATCGTCGACGTGCCGACGTCGTCGGTCGCGCTGGCGGTCAGCGAGGTCGCCAAGCAGAAGAACAAGCTGCTGATCGATTCGGGCGCCGCGTCGTCCGACATGACCGGCAAGCTGTGCAACGCGAACACGATCCACTGGACGTACGACACCTGGATGCTCGCCAACGGGACCGGTAGCGCGATCGTCAAGACCGGCGGCGATAGCTGGTTCTTCCTGACGGCCGACTATGCGTTCGGCCACGCGCTCGAGCGCGATACGTCGGCGGTCGTCAAGGCCGCGGGCGGCAAGGTCGTCGGCAGCGTCAAGGTGCCGCTGAACACGCAGGATTTCTCGTCGTTCCTGTTGCAGGCGCAATCGTCGAAAGCCAAGATCATCGGGCTGGCCAACGCCGGCGGCGATACGATCAACTCGATCAAGCAGGCGGCCGAGTTCGGCATCGTCAAGGGCGGCCAGAACCTGGCCGGCCTGCTGGTGTTCCTGTCGGATGTCCATGCGCTGGGCTTGCAGACCGCGCAAGGGCTGATCCTGACCGAATCGTTCTACTGGGACCTGAACGACGGCACCCGCGCCTGGTCGAAGCGCTTCGCCGCGGCCAACGGCAACAAGTATCCGACGATGGTGCAGGCGGGCGTCTACTCGGGCGTGCTGCATTACCTGAAAGCCGTCGAGGCCACGAAGAGCGACGACCCGCTGACGGTGGCGGCCAAGATGAAGGAGTTGCCGACCGACGATCCGCTGTTCGGCAAGGGCGTCGTACGGGCCGATGGACGCAAGACGCATCCGGTCTACCTGTTCGAGGTCAAGAAGCCGTCCGAGTCGAAGGGGCCCTACGACTACTACAAGATCCGCGCGACGATTCCGGCCGAGCAGGCATTCCGTCCGATCGAGCAGGGCGAGTGCCCGCTGGTCAAGAAGTAACGAGCGCGCCGAGCAACTTCGTGGCGTCGCGCCGCCGTGAGGGCTGGCGGCGGCCGGCGTCACACACAGTGTAGAGATCATGGAGATTTTTGGCGTCCCCACGCAGGCCCTGTTCGGGCAACTGCTGATCGGCCTGATCAACGGGTCGTTCTACGCGTTGCTGTCGCTGGGCCTGGCCGTCATTTTCGGCCTGCTCAACATCATCAACTTCGCGCACGGCGCCCAGTACATGCTGGGCGCGTTCTGCGCGTACCTGATGGCCACCATGCTCGGGCTGAACTACTGGTGGGCGCTGATCCTGACGCCGATCGCCATGGGCGCGTTCGGCGTCGTGCTCGAGAAACTGATGATCTCGCGGCTGTACAAGCTCGACCACCTGTACGGCCTGCTGCTGACGTTCGGCCTGGCGCTGATCATCCAGGGCATCTTCCGCAACGAGTTCGGCTCGTCGGGCCTGCCCTATCCGATTCCGCCGCAGCTCTCGGGTGGACAGAACCTCGGCTTCATGTTCCTGCCGAACTATCGCGGCTGGGTCATCGCCGTCTCGCTGGTCGTCTGCGTGGCGACGTGGTTCATGATCGAGCGCACCAAGCTGGGCGCCTACCTGCGCGCCGCGGTCGAGAACCCGTCGCTGGTCCAGGCGTTCGGCATCAACGTGCCGCGGATGATCACGCTGACCTATGGCTTCGGTGTCGGCCTCGCGGCCTTGGCCGGCGTCATGGCCGCGCCGATCTACCAGGTCAGCCCGCAGATGGGCGCCGACCTGATCATCGTCGTGTTCGCCGTGGTCGTCATCGGCGGCATGGGGTCGATCATGGGGGCGATCGTCACCGGCTTCGGGCTCGGGCTGGTAGAAGGCCTGACCAAGGTGTTCTATCCCGAGGCGTCGAATACCGTCATTTTCGTGATCATGGTGATCGTGCTGCTGCTGCGTCCGGCCGGTCTGTTCGGGACCCAGAAATAAGGTTGTCGCTGATGTCCGTCTCTTCTTCGCAGTCGTCGCCGGCGGTGGCCGGCGGTGCCGATCCGGCCTCCGCGGTCGGCGGAGCGTCGGCCCGGGAGGCAGCGGCGCTCGAGCGCAGCCAGCGGATCGCGTTCGTCGTCATGCTCGCCATCTTCGTGATCGGGCCGTTGTTCGCGTATCCGGTGTTCCTGATGAAGGTGATGTGCTTCGCGCTGTTCGCGTGCGCCTTCAATCTGCTGCTCGGCTACGTCGGCCTGCTGTCGTTCGGCCATGCGATGTTCTTCGGCACGGCCGGCTACGTCGCCGCGCACGCGGCCAAGGTCTGGGGGCTGACGCCGGAGCTGTCGATCCTCAGCTCGGTGGTCGTCGCCGCCGTCGTCGGCTGGGTCGCCGGCCTGCTGGCGATCCGCAGGCAGGGCATCTATTTCGCGATGATCACGCTGGCGTTGTCGCAGATGCTGTTCTTCTTCTATCTGCAGGCGCCGTTCACCGGCGGCGAGGACGGCATCCAGGCGGTCCCGCGCGGCAAGCTGTTCGGCCTGTTCGATCTGTCGAACATGTACGCGATGTACGGACTGGTGCTGGTCGTGTTCTTCGGCGGCTTCTGCCTGATCTGGCGCACGGTCCGCTCGCCGTTCGGACAGGTGCTGCAGGCGATCCGCGAGAACGAGCCGCGGGCGACCTCGCTCGGATACGACACCGACAAGTACAAGCTGCTGGCGTTCGTGCTGTCGGCGGCGCTCGCCGGTCTGGCGGGCGGCACCAAATCGCTGGTGTTCCAGTTGGCTTCGCTGACCGACGTGCACTGGTCGATGTCGGGCGAGGTCGTGCTGATGACGCTGGTCGGCGGCCTGGGTACGCTGTTCGGGCCGGTCGTCGGCGCGGCCGTCATCGTCACGATGCAGAACTACCTGGCGCAATTGGGCGCCTGGGTCACGGTCACGCAGGGTGCGATCTTCGTCATCTGCGTGCTCGCGTTTCGCCGCGGCATCGTCGGCGAGGCCTATGCGTGGGCGCAGCGGCGCCGCAATCCGAAGACCTGACGGCGCGAGCTTCGACGGCCGTCTTTTCGCCGGCGAATCACGCCTGGCTGGCCGGTCACCCGCTTCGCCGGCGGATCACGTCAGTGCCGCGTGCTGGTCGCCGGCGCGTTCATGTAGGCCAGCCGGTTGACGGGCAGGAACGGTCGGCGATTCGTCAGCGGATAGACCAGTTGCTGCTCGCGATCGATCCGGTCGCGCAGGCAGTGGCAGATCTGCGCCATCTGCGCGAGGAAGTCGCCCGGATGGCCGGCGATTTCCTGCCGGTGGCGGAATCGCGCCTCGAAGCGCGACATCATCGGCAGGATGCGCGAGATCTCGGCGCCGATCTTCAGCGCCTCGATGTCGTCCAGGCTCGGGTACAACTCGGTCTGCGCGAACTCCAGATGGACCAGGACCCAGCCCATCAGGTGGCAGACCTTCGGGTGCCACTCGGCGGCGTTCAGCGCCGGCGCGCCATCGCTGATCATCGATTCGAGCTCGGACACCATCGACAGGATCCGTGCGTGCTGGCTGCGTAGCTGGGTGGTCAGGTTCATCGTGAGCGTCTTCGGTGGCTATCGGATGATGCAAGGCTACGCGCCGAGGGCCGGTCGAAAATCCCGAACAAGCGGTAATTCCGCCCGTTTACTCGCGCGCTGAGGAACGGCGGCCCCGCCGGGCCGAGCGGCGGCAATCTGCGGATCGGTGGTCGATGGCGTCCCCCGGACGGTTCGCGATCCGGTCGCCCGTGGGTCGCGCGGCTCAGGCGATTCGTCGTGCCGTCGGGCCGGCCCGCGCCAGGGGTGTCAATCAAGTGGCGGCCGGTGGCGATACACTGGCTGCCGGTCCGGGTTCGATCCGGACCTTTTCCAGGGAGAGCCGGATGAAGCTGGTAGGAAAAGTCGCACTGGTCACGGGCGGCGCGAGTGGGATCGGCAGGGCGATCGCCACGACCTTGGCGAAGGACGGGGCTGCCGTCGTCATCGCCGATCTGAACCTCGACGCCGCGCGAGCGGTCGTCGACGAGATCGAGGCGGCCGGCGGCAAGGGGCTGGCCGTCGCCATGGACGTCACCAGTGAATCGGCGGTCGAGGCGGGCATCAAGCAGACCGTCGATACGCTCGGCAGCATCGACATCCTCGTTTCCAACGCGGGTATCCAGATCGTCAACCCGATCGTCGAATTCGAGTACGAGGACTGGAAGAAGATGCTCGCGATCCATCTGGATGGCGCGTTCCTGACCACGAAGGCCGCGCTCAAGTACATGTACGCATCCAAGCGCGGCGGTACGGTCATCTATACCGGATCGGTCCATTCGCACGAGGCGTCGCCGCTGAAATCGGCCTACGTCACGGCCAAGCACGGCCTGCTCGGCCTCGCGCGCGTGCTCGCCAAGGAGGGCGCCGAGCACGGCGTGCGCTCGCACGTCGTCTGTCCGGGCTTCGTCCGGACGCCGCTCGTCGAGAAGCAGATTCCCGAGCAGGCCAAGGAGTTCGGCATCAGCGAAGAGGAGGTCGTCAAGAAGGTCATGCTGGGCAAGACCGTCGATGGCGAGTTCACGACGCTCGACGACGTCGCGCAGACCGTGCTGTTCCTGGCCGCGTTCGGGACGGCGGCCTTGACCGGCCAGTCGTTCGTGGTCAGCCACGGCTGGTTCATGCAGTGATCGCGGAGCAACGAGACAATGCGAGTCAATCCAACGAAGGATGAACAACCGTCCGGCGAGCGCGATTCCATGGCGATGCAGCAGGTGGTCGCGCAGGCGCCGCCCGACATCGCCCAACAATTGAGCCACGGCAAGGCGGTGTTCCGGCCCGGTCGCGCGTGGCTGCCTTATGAACGCATCGCGTTGGTGCTGCAGGGAGGCGGGGCGCTCGGCGCCTACCAGGCCGGCGTCTTCGAGGGTCTGGCCGAGCGCGGCATCCATCCGGGCTGGGTCGCCGGCATCTCGATCGGCGCGCTGAACGCCGCGATCATCGCCGGCAACGCGCCGGCCGATCGAGTAGACCGCCTGCGGCAGTTCTGGCGGACGATCTGCCGGCCGGGATTCTTCATGGCGACGCCCAAGGTCGTCCAGTCGATGGTCGAGCAGTGGGAGGGCGATCTGCGGCGAGCGGCCAATGGCTTCGAAGCCTTGCGGGCGGCCATCGAAGGCCAGAACGGATTCTTCCATCCGCGCGGCTGGATTCCGCTGCCGGGTATCCGGATGCCGCCGGACAAGCTGAGTTTCTACGACACCCAGGCGATGAAGTCGACGCTCGAGCGCTTCGTCGATTTCGACCGGCTCAACTCGGGAGAGATGCGGGTCAGCGTCAGCGCGGTCAACGTCGCGACCGGCAACGTGCAGATCTTCGATACGCGCGATCGGAAACTGCGGGCCGAGCACTTCATGGCGTCGGCGGCGCTGCCGCCGGGCCTGCCGGCGATCGAGATCGACGGCGCCTATTACTGGGACGGCGGCCTGGTGACCAATACGCCGCTGTTCCCGGTGCTGCTCGAGCGGCCGCGCGTGGACACGATCGTGTTCCAGGTCGATCTGTTCAGCGCGCGCGGCCAACTGCCGCAGGACCTGATCGAGGCCGAGGCCCGGCGCAAGGACATCATGTTCTCGAGCCGGACGCGGATGGCCACGCAGTATCTGCAGGAGGTCTCGCATCAACGGCGATTGATGCGCGAGTTGCTCGAGCTGATTCCGGAGGCGCAGCGGCGCGACAATGAATGGTGCCGGCAGGCCGCCGAGGAATCGATGGTCAGCCAGTACAACGTCATTCACCTGATCTACCAAGGTAAGTCGTACGAAGGCGCCGCGAGGGAATTCGAGTTCTCGGCCGTGACGATGCGCGACCATTGGGCGAGCGGCCTGCGCGATATTCGGCACACCTGCCAGCATCCGGACTGGTTCGACCTGCCGCCGCACGGCGCCGAGTACGTGACGCACGACGTGCATCGCCCTCGCACCAAGGGCAGATAGCCGGCCGCGAATCACCGTCGGCCCGTCCCGGAGCCGGCGGCGCGGGCAGCGTAAACTAGCGCCCATGTCACTCGCGCCCATTACCGAAATCCTCGCCGACTTCAAGGCCGGCAAGATGGTCATCCTGGTCGACGAAGAAGATCGCGAGAACGAGGGAGACCTCGTGCTGGCGGCCGACTTCGTCACGCCCGAGGCCATCAACTTCATGGCCCGCCACGGACGCGGGCTGATCTGCCTGACGCTGACCGAACAACGCTGCCGACAACTGCGCCTGCCGCTGATGGCCACGCATAACGGCACGCGCACCGGAACCAATTTCACCGTGTCGATCGAAGCCTCCGAAGGCGTGACGACCGGCATCTCGGCCGCGGACCGGGCCCGGACGATCCAGGCGGCCGTCGCCGCGGATGCGTGCCCCGAGGACATCGTCCAGCCGGGTCACATCTTCCCGATCATGGCGCGAGACGGGGGTGTGCTGATCCGGGCCGGCCATACCGAGGCGGGCTGCGATCTGGGTGCGCTGACGGGCCTGACGCCGGCGGCGGTCATCTGCGAGATCATGCGGGACGATGGCACGATGGCGCGCCTGCCCGACCTGATCGAATTCGGCCGCGAGCACGGCTTGAAGATCGGCGCGATCGCCGACCTGATCCATCATCGCAGCGCGCACGAGAGCCTGATCGAACGCATCGCCGAGCGCGATGTCCAGACCCCTCATGGCCCGTTTCGCCTGATCGCCTATCGCGACAAGCCCGGCCATGCGCCGCATCTGGCGCTCGTGCACGGCGATATCGACGCGACGCGCGAGGCGCTCGTTCGCGTGCATGAGCCGGTGTCGGTGCTCGACCTGATCGAGACCCGGCCGGGCATGCATTCGTGGTCCGTCGATCGCGCGATGGCGGCGATCGCCGCGAGTCCGGCGGGCGTGCTGGTGATGCTCAATTGCGCGCCGCCGGCGAGCGAGCTGCTCGAGACGCTCGCGCGCTGGGTGGACGCCGACGAGAATCCGGCGGCGCGAGGCCAGCGGGCCAAGCGGGCGGCCAACATCGATCTGCGCACCCATGGGATCGGTGCGCAGATCCTTCGCGACCTCGGCGTCGGCAAGATGCGCCTGCTGTCGCCGCCCCGCAAATTGCCGAGCATGGTCGGTTACTCGTTGGAAATCGTCGGGTTCGAACCCGGCGTTTGATAGGAAAACATCGTGGGTATCGAAGTCTTTACCGCCGATACGCAGGGCGATGGCCTGCGTATCGGCATCGTGCAGGCCCGTTTCAACCAAGCGGTCTGCGAGGCGCTGCGCCAGGCGTGCCTGGACGAACTGCTGCGTCTGGGCGTCGGCGAAGAGGACATCTTCGTCTGCACGGTGCCGGGCGCGCTCGAGGTGCCGCTGGCGTTGAAGCGCCTGGCGCAAACCGATGAATTCGACGCGCTGATCGCGCTCGGCGCGGTGATTCGCGGCGAAACCTACCATTTCGAGCTGGTATCGAACGAAAGCGGCAGCGGCGTCACGCGGGTGTCGCTCGATCATGACATTCCGGTCGCCAATGCGATCCTGACCACCGAGAACGACGAGCAGGCCGAGGTTCGGGCGCGCGAGAAAGGCGCCGACGCGGCCCGGGTCGCCGTCGAAATGGCCAACCTGGGTGATTCGATCGCGTCGCTGAGCGAATTGCCGGAAGACGAAAGCGAGTGAAGGCCGTGGTCGATCGACGACAGGAAGCGGATCCGGACCGTGCGCCGGCAAGCAAACCCAAAAGCGAGCGTGGACCGTCCCGCCGCGAAGGCGCGGGCGCCGACGGCAAGGCCAAGCCGCGCAGCGCGCGCCGCCGCTCGCGCGAACTGGCGGTCCAGGGGCTGTACCAGTGGCTGGTGGCCGGCGAGGATTCCGGTGCGATCGAAGCCTATCTGTCGGAAGCCGAAGGCTTCGAGAAGGCCGATCGCGAGCATTTCCGGCAGTTGCTGCACGGCGGCATCCGCGAGATCGAAGCCTTGCACGCGGCGATCGCCTCGCACATCGACAGGAAGCTCGAGGAATTGAGTCCGGTCGAGCATGCGACCTTGCTGGTCGGCACGTACGAACTGCTCCATCATGCCGAGATTCCGTATCGGGTCGTCATCAACGAGGCCGTCGAACTGGCCAAGACGCTGGGCGGGACCGACGGGTACAAGTACGTCAACGGCGTGCTCGACCGCGTCGCCGCCAAGCTGCGGCCCAATGGCTGATCGCGTGCTCGTGCGAGGGGCGCGTTCGCGATGACCGAGTTCGAGCTGATCCGACGCTATTTCGACCGGATGCCGTCGCGGCGCGTCGACCTGGGCATCGGCGACGACTGCGCGTTGCTGCGTCCTCGGTGCCAGGGCGCGATGGCCGGGCCGGCCTCGCCACGCGCGTCGGCCGGCCGCCAGCGCAATGCGGGGTTCGCCGTGTCGACCGACATGCTGGTGGCGGGACGGCACTTTTTCGAGGATGTCCAACCGGGCGCGCTCGGCCACAAGACGCTCGCGGTCAGCTTGTCGGATCTGGCCGCCATGGGCGCCAGGCCGCGGGCGTTCACGCTGGCGCTGGCGCTGCCGGAGGTCGACGAGTCGTGGCTCGAGGCGTTCGCCCGCGGAATGTTCGAGCTGGCCGATCGCTACGATTGCGAGCTCATCGGCGGGGACACGACGCGCGGCCCGCTGAACCTGTGCGTGACGGTGTTCGGCGATTGCGACGTCGAGACCGTGCTTCGACGGGATCGGGCCGAGCCTGGCGACGACGTATGGGTCAGCGGTCCGCTCGGGCTGGCTGCCTACGCGGTGCGCGAGCGTCTGGCGGGCCGCCGCCTGCCGGATGATCATCCCGCGGTGGCGGCGCTGGACCGGCCGACGCCGCGCGTCGAGTTGGGCCTGCTGTTGCGTCATTGGGCCAGTTCGGCGATCGACGTGTCGGATGGATTGATCGGGGATCTCGGTCATGTCGCCGAACGGTCCAGGGTGGGTATCGATATCGAATGGGCGCGGGTGCCGGTGCCAACGGCCTTGCGGGATCTGCCGGCGACCGAGCTGCGTGCGTTGGTACTCGGCGGGGGCGACGACTATGAACTGGCGTTCACGTCGGCAACCGTCAATCGCAGCGCGATCGAGGCGCTGGGCGGGCAGGTGGGCCTGTCGCTGGCCCGAGTGGGAAGCGTGCGCAGCGGAAGCGGCGTGACGATTCTGGATGCCAAACATCAGGTATTGGACGATGCGATCCGAGCTTTCGACCACTTCGCGTGATCATCCCGATTTCGCGTTCATGCGAGCGAGGCTGTCGCGCTGGATCGCGTTCGGCGCGGGCGCGGGCCTGTCGCGCGCGGGACCGGGAACGGTCGGCACGCTGGCCGCCTGGGCCGTCTGGGCCTGGGGGCTCGCGCAGTGGCGATTCGAGGCGCAGGCCTTGCTGATCATCGCGTCGTTCGGCATCGGTGTCTGGGCATGCCAGCGTGTCGCCGACGACCTGCGCGTCAACGACCATCCGGCGATCGTCTGGGACGAGATCGTCGCGTTCTGGCTCGTGCTGATGGTCGTGCCGTCCACGTATGGATCGCAGTTCGTCGCCTTCCTGCTGTTCCGGTTCTTCGACATCGTCAAGCCGCCGCCGATCCGCCAGATCGACGCGAGCGTGCCCGGCGGCTTCGGCGTGATGCTCGATGATCTGGCGGCGGCGTTCGCGACCATCCTGCTGATGATGATCCTGTCGCATTGACCACGGACGGCCGGCGGTTCGCAAGCATGGGGAGTGACCGTGATGAAGCAAGTCGAGGATCGGCCGGTCGACGATCGGATGGTGGTCGAGCAGGCCGTGGTCCTGGGCAGGGCGCTGGAGCGCATCGGCTGGATGGTGGCGACGGCCGAGTCGTGCACCGGCGGGCTGATCGCCTGCGCGCTGACGGAAATCGGTGGATCGAGCGTCTGGTTCGAGCGCGGTTTCGTCACGTACAGCAATGACGCCAAGCAGGCGTGCCTGGGGGTGGAGCCGGCGGCGCTGATCGAGCACGGGGCCGTCAGCGAGGAGACGGCCCGGCAGATGGCTCGCGGCGCGCTGGCGAACAGCAAGGCCCAACTGGCGCTGGCGGTGACGGGGATCGCGGGGCCGGGCGGCGCGGTCGAGGGCAAGCCGGTCGGAACGGTTTGTTTCGGCTGGGCCACCGCGACGCGGATCGAAAGCCAGACCCGATGCTTCGATGGGGACCGGGCGGCCGTGCGCGCCCAGACGGCGCTGCACGCATTGCGCGAGGCGCTGCGCCTGCTCGATTCGAGCGGCGCGACGACGGCGCTGGCATGAGCGGGAGCTGATCGGAATCATCGGGCCTCGAGTGACAATGAGGGATGGGCCGGGCCCTCGTCGCGGCTCGCGGCGGATCGGACCCATGGCGGCGATTCTGTCCGGTGGCCCCGCGGTGGGCAATAGAACTGTTGTTTCATACAGAAGACTGATTGTTTATACAGTGCATTCGTGAAATACTTGCTGCCATCGACGAACTCGTACGGAGGGCAGCATGGAAACCAGGGCAGGTACCGATAAAGTGGTGAAAATCGACGACGCCAAGAAGGGCGAACGCGCCAAGGCTTTGCAAGCTGCACTCGCGCAGATCGAGAAGCAGTTCGGCAAGGGTTCGATCATGAAGATGGCCGACGGCGAGGTGGCCGAGGACCTCGAAGTCGTGTCGACCGGATCGCTGGGGCTGGACGTCGCGCTGGGGGTCGGCGGCCTGCCTCGCGGCCGCGTCATCGAAATCTACGGCCCGGAATCATCGGGCAAGACGACGCTGACGCTGCAGGTCATCGCCGAGATGCAGAAGCTCAACGGCACCTGCGCGTTCATCGACGCAGAGCACGCGCTCGATGTCCAGTACGCGCAAAAGCTCGGCGTCCGGCTCGAAGACCTGCTGATCTCCCAGCCGGATACCGGCGAGCAGGCGCTCGAGATCGCCGATTCGCTGGTGCGCTCCGGTTCGGTCGACCTGATCGTCATCGACTCGGTGGCGGCCTTGACGCCCAAGGCCGAGATCGAGGGCGAGATGGGCGATTCGCTGCCAGGCCTGCAGGCGCGTCTGATGTCGCAGGCGCTGCGAAAGCTGACCGGAACGATCAAGCGGACCAATAGCATGGTCATCTTCATCAACCAGATCCGGATGAAGATCGGTGTCATGTTCGGCAATCCCGAGACCACCACCGGCGGCAACGCGTTGAAGTTCTACTCGTCGGTCCGGCTCGACATCCGGCGCACCGGTTCGATCAAGAAGGGCGAAGAGGTCATCGGTTCGGAGACCCGGGTCAAGGTCGTCAAGAACAAGGTGTCGCCGCCTTTCAAGCAGGCGAACTTCGACATCCTCTATGGCACCGGGATCTCGCGCGAGGGCGAGATCATCGATCTGGGCGCCGATCTGGGCATCATCGAGAAATCCGGCGCCTGGTACAGCTACAACGGCGAGCGGCTCGGCCAGGGCAAGGACAACGTTCGGGAATTCCTCAAGGAGAACAAGGCGTTGGCGCTGGAGATCGAGAACCGGGTCCGCGATCACTATGGCGTGGCGTCGCGTGGCGCTGGTGGCGATGAGGAAGCCGCCGCCTGAGGGCGCGACCGGGGACGCCCGCTGGCAGCCGTCGGACCTGCAGGCGCTGGCGGCCGGTGGCGGGCGGACGCCCCGGTCGTCGGTGATCGGCGGCGGCCGCGGCGATGAAGGAGAGCAGACCGAAGGCCGCGGTCATGGCCGCAAGTTGCCGCCGGGCTTGTCGCTCAGGGGGCGCGCACTCCGGTTCCTGTCGCAGCACGAGCACAGCCGGTTCGAGTTGGCGCGCAAGCTCGGGCGCTTCGAGCCCGATGCGGACGTCGTCGCCAGCCTGCTCGATGCGCTCGAACGCGAAGGGTGGTTGTCGTCCGAGCGATTCGTCGAAAGCGTGCTGCATCGGCGGTCGCGGGGATTCGGCTTGCGGCGCATCCGGCAGGAACTGGCCGAGCACCGCCTCGACGGCGACGCTATCGAAGCGTCGCTGGCCTCGCTGCGCGAGTCAGAGTTCGAGCGGGCGTGGGCGCTCTGGCGCCGTCGGTTCGATTCGCCGCCCGCGGACCTGAAGGAGCGGGCACGCCAGCATCGTTATCTGGCCGCCAGGGGCTTCGGCAACGACGTGATCGCGAAAGTGCTCCGTCAAGCGGGCTCTGATACACTTTGACGCCCTGTCCCATGCAGCGCGGCCGTTGATCCGGCGTCCCGCGCACCCGTCGCTCCAACATGTCGTTGCCGCCAGCCTCATCGCCGAGAAAGCTGCTGCATACCCGCTCGATCGATGTCCAGGCTTACCAGCGCGATGATGGCTTGGTCGATCTCGACGCGCATCTGACCGATATCAAACCCATCGACACGCCCTTGGTGGCCGGCAGCCGGTCCGCCGGCCAGCCGATCCATGACCTGTGGCTGCGTTTGACGATCGATGCGCGATATCAGGTCGTGGCCGTCCAGGCGCGCTCGGCGGCCGTTCCGTACACCGGCTATTGCGATACGATCGCGCCAGCGTACGAGGCGCTGGTCGGCACCAACCTGCTCAGGGGGTTCCGGTCCGAGGTCAAGACCCGAGTCGGCAATACATTGGGCTGCACGCATTTGTCCGAGCTGTCCACCATCGTGCCGACCGTCGCCGTCCAGGCCATGGCCGGTGGCCGCTCGCCTTCCGAGGACTCCGATGTCCGCCCGTTCCAGATCGATCGATGCCACGCGCTGGCAGCCGATGGTCCTGGTGTCCAGCGTTACTACCCGAAGTGGTACCGAAAAAAATCTTCCGGTGAGGCTATCAGATGAAAATCCATGAATACCAGGGCAAAGAGATCCTGAAGCGCTACGGCGTGCCCGTTCCGCGGGGAATTCCCTGTTTGTCCGTGGACGAGGCGGTCAAGGCGGCCGAGACGCTGGGCGGGCCGGTCTGGGTCGTCAAGGCCCAGATCCATGCCGGGGGGCGAGGCAAGGGGGGCGGCGTCAAGCTCGCCAAGTCGATCGACGAGGTGCGCAGCCACGCGTCGTCGATCCTGGGCATGATGCTGGTGACGCACCAGACCGGGCCCGAAGGCCAGAAGGTCCGGCGCCTGCTGATCGAGGAAGGCGCCGACATCCGCAAGGAGCTGTACGTCGGCGTCGTGATGGATCGCCTGAGCCAGCGGATCTGCGTGATGGCGTCCAGCGAAGGTGGCATGGACATCGAGGCGGTGGCCGAGCACACGCCCGAGAAGATCCACAAGGTGTTCTGCGATCCGGAAACCGGCCTGACCGACGCCGAGGCCGACGATCTGGCGACGAAGATCGGCGTGCCGGCGGCCAGCCTGTCGCAGGCGCGGACCGCGCTGAAGGGTCTGTACACGGCGTTCTACGAGACCGATGCGTCGCTCGCCGAGATCAACCCGCTGATCCTGACCGGTGACGGCCGGGTCGTGGCGCTCGATGCGAAGTTCAACTTCGATTCGAACGCGTTGTTCCGTCATCCGGACATCGTCGCGATGCGCGATCTCGACGAAGAGGACCCGGCCGAGGTCGAGGCCTCGAAGTACGACCTGGCCTACATCCAGCTCGACGGCAACATCGGGTGCCTGGTCAACGGCGCCGGGCTGGCGATGGCGACGATGGACACGATCAAGCTGTTCGGCGGCGAACCGGCGAACTTCCTGGACGTCGGCGGCGGCGCCACGGCCGAGAAGGTCACCGAGGCGTTCAAGCTGATGCTGCGCAGCCCGTCGCTGACGGCGATCCTGGTCAACATCTTCGGTGGCATCATGCGCTGCGACACGATCGCCGAGGGCGTGATCGCGGCCTCGCGCGCGGTCTCGCTGAAGGTGCCGCTGGTCGTCCGGATGAAGGGCACCAACGAACAACTGGGCAAGCAGATGCTCGCCGACTCGGGGTTGCCGATCATCTCGGCCGACACGATGGCCGAAGCCGCCGACAAGGCCGTCAAGGCCGCCGCCGGCCAGGCCGCCTGAACGCGCCCGCGACTCTCACGACAGGAACAATCATGAGCATTCTGATCGACAAGAACACCCGGGTGATCACGCAGGGCATCACCGGCAAGACCGGACAGTTCCATACGCGGATGTGCCGCGAGTACGCGAACGGCAAGGAGTGCTTCGTCGCCGGCGTGAACCCGAAGCGCGCGGGCGAGCAGTTCGATGGCGTGCCGATCTACGCCTCGGTCAAGGAGGCCAAGAGCGAGACCGGCGCCAACGTGTCCGTCGTCTACGTGCCGCCGGCCGGCGCCGCCGATGCGATCTGGGAAGCGGTCGACGCCGACCTGGACCTGGTGATCTGCATCACCGAGGGCATCCCGGTGCGCGACATGATGGTCGTGCGCGACCGGATGCGCAAACAGAACAAGAAGACGCTGCTGCTCGGGCCGAACTGCCCCGGCCTGATCACGCCGGACCAGATCAAGATCGGCATCATGCCCGGACACATCCACCGCGCCGGCCGCATCGGCATCGTTTCGCGCTCCGGCACGCTGACGTACGAGGCGGTCGCGCAGGTGACGGATCTGGGGCTCGGACAGTCGTCGGCCGTGGGGATCGGCGGCGACCCGATCAACGGGCTCAAGCACATCGACGTGCTGCAGATGTTCAACGACGATCCGGGGACCGACGCGGTCATCATGATCGGCGAGATCGGCGGCCCGGACGAGGTCAATGCCGCGCGCTGGGCCAAGGACAACATGAAGAAGCCGATCGTCGGCTTCATCGCCGGCGTCACCGCGCCGCCCGGCAAGCGGATGGGCCACGCCGGCGCGCTGATCTCCGGCGGCGCCGATACGGCCGACGCCAAGCTCGAGGTGATGGAGGCCTGCGGCATCAAGACGACGCGCGATCCGTCTGAAATGGGCAAGCTGCTCAAGAGCGTGCTCTGATCGGCGCGGCCGCCGAAGCGGGGCGGGCGCGCCGTCAGCCGGCGCCCGCCGTCCCGCGCGCGGCCTCGATTTCCCCACGCGGTCCGGCCCCGGCCGGACGACGAACGCGTCTCCCGCATTTTTCGAACTGATCGCATCGCCCGGTGCTGTCAGGTTTCGTCTGAAATTTCTCCAATTGCAGTAGCATTGGCATTGCATCGAAAACTTCGATGCGTGACTCCCTTTTCATCTGGTCACTCGGCGCCTGGCGCGGCGTTCGCGCGCGCCCGCGACGCGTGGCCCACGGATCAAGAGCACCATGGAATTCGGATCAACGGAGTTTTGGGTAGCCCTGGGCAAGATCATCTGGATCAACATCCTGTTGTCCGGTGACAATGCCGTCGTCATCGCGCTGGCGGCGCGGGCGCTGCCGGCCAAGCAGCAGAAGCAGGCGATCGCGATCGGCTCCGGGGCGGCGATCGTGATGCGGATCGTGCTGACTATCGTCGCGGTCCAGCTTCTGACGCTGCCCTGGCTGAAGGTCATCGGTGCCGTGTTGCTGATTTATATCGGCGTTTCGCTGCTGATGCCCGAAAGTCACGACGACGGCGACGGCAAGGCCGGCAATTCCGGGATGGTGGCCGCGGTGCGCACGATCCTGATCGCCGATCTGGTGATGAGCCTGGACAACGTGCTCGCGGTGGCCGCGGCGGCCAACGGCAACATGCCGCTGTTGATCATCGGTCTGGCGATCAGCATCCCGCTGGTGATCTTCGGCAGCACGCTGCTGTTGAAGGTGATCGAGCGCATGCCCATCATCGTCTGGCTCGGGGCCGCGCTGCTAGGCTACATCGCCGGCGAGATCTTCGTGACCGATCCGGCGACGCACACGACGATGACCGAGCTGGCCGCCTCGTACGGCCTGTCCGAATCCGCGTTGCACCACCTGGCCGGCGCGGTCGGCGCCGTGCTGGTGCTGGTGATCGCCAAGGTGCTGCAGATGCGGCACGCGGCCAAGTCCGCGCACGCCTGAGAGGCTGAGCGGCGGACGGCGATCGAGGCGCCCGGCCGGCTACCGCCGGCCGGGCGTTTTTTACGACAGGACGCCGCCGCCCGGCGGAGTCCCCCGGCCGTTCATGATTCCGTTCCCGCGAGTCCGCGGGGCGCCGCCCCAACATGCCTGTCATGGCGGCAAACGGTTATACCCTCGACTTTCGCCGCGGCGTCACCGCCGCCGGCCTGGAACCCACCCGAGAACGCGTCGACTGCGATTGGAGCGCGGCCAGCCGTGCCGGCCGCGAGCACGCGCGCAATGGCGATGCGTGGCAGGTGGCGCCGGACAGCGGCGTGTTCGTGCTGGCAGACGGCCAGGGCGGCCACAATGCCGGCGATGTCGCCAGCCGCCTGGTCGTCGAGCGGCTCGCCGAGCGCATGACCGATGCCGATGCCGAGGCCGGCGCCGCGTCGGCGATCGATCCGCTTCGTCGACTGGCGCAGCGGATCGGCGCCGCCAATGCCGACATCCTGGCGGCCGCGGCGCGACGTCCCGAATGCCTGGGCATGGCCAGCACGGTCGCCTGCCTGTGGGTGGGGCCGCGCCAGTTCTGCATCGGCCACGTCGGGCACTCGCGGATCTACCTGCTGCGAGGCACGCGCTTCGTGCGCCTGACGCGCGATCACGTGCTGGCTCGCGACGTCGACGACGGCCGGCCGGCGACCTTGTCGCGCGTGCTGGGGGTCGAGCCGAGCGTCGACATCGACGTGCGCCAGGCCGATTGGTACCACGGCGATCGCCTGTTGCTGTGCACCGACGGCTTGTCCGACGTCGTCGGCGACGACCGGATCGCCGACGTGATGCAGGGATCGGCCAGCGCGTCCGATTGTGTCGATACGTTGACGGCCGCGGCCTTGGCGGCGAGCGGGCGCGACAGCGTGACCGTTATCGGTGTATTCCTTTCCCGGTCTTTCACCCTTGCCTGAGTACGGTCGATGCAATCTCCCGAGACGACCGACGGTCCGCGCCTGGTGCTCAGTTCCGGCCAGCTCGTGCTTCGCAGCATTCCGGTGCTCAAGGAGCAGACCTCGATCGGCAGACGGCCGTACAACGATGTCGCGCTCGACGACCTGACGGTCAGCGGCGAGCATGCGCTGATCGTTCAGCAGGGCTCGCAGCGGATCCTGCGCGACTTGAACAGCCGCAACGGGACGCTGGTCAACGGCCGGCCGATCACCGAGGTGCTGCTGGCCAACGGCGACCAGATCGATATCGGCATCTACCGGCTCAAGTTCGTCGCCGACGTCGGCGACGGACTGCTCGACGGCGCCGGACGGGCCGGCTCGGTGCTGGCCGTCATCGAAATGCTCAACGGCCCGCAGGCCGGCTCGCAGATCGCGCTGCAGCGGCCGATCACCAGCCTCGGCCAGCAGACCTCGCAGGTGGCCGTCGTCGCGCGCCGGCGCAATGGCTTCTACCTGACGCACGTCGAAGGCCTGTCGCTGCCGCTGGTCAATGGCGAGTCGATCGGCCTGATGGCGTATCCGCTCGCCCACAACGACCTGATCGAGCTGGGCGGGGTGATGATGCGTTTCCGCGTCAACCTCTAGTGTCGTCAAAGGGGTGAGCATGCGCCTGCCCGGGCCGTCGTGGATCCGTCGCGCGCTGGTCGGCCTGCTGGTCACCGGCGCGTTCGCGGTCGCGCTGCTCGGCGCCTGGCGCTGGCCGTTGATCGATGGCATCGATCGCCAGATCTACGATGCGCGGATGCGTTGGCAGGAAGCGCCGCCGGCCACCCAGGTCGTCGTCGTCGACGTCGACGAGCGCAGCCTGGTCGAGCTCGGACGCTGGCCCTGGTCGCGCGGACGCATGGCCGAGTTGGCCGACCTGATCGCGTCGCGCGGGCAGGCGCGGGTCATCGGCTTCGACATCCTGTTCGCCGAGGCGCAGGCCGAAGCCGGCGAGGACGAGGCGCTGGCGGCCGCGCTGTCGCGAACGCCGTCGGTGCTCGGCTACTACCTGTCCAGCGACCGGGGCGGGCGCGTCAACGGCAAGCTGCCGCCGCCGGTCGTCGACAGCCGCACGGTCGCCGAGCTGGGCCTGGCGATCACCGACTGGTCCGGCTTCGGCGCCAACCTGCCGCCGCTGCAGGCCGCCGCCAAAGGCGCCGGCTTCTTCAATCCGATCATCGATCCGGACGGCGTCGTGCGCCGCTTGCCGCTGCTGGGCCGGTTCGGCGACAAGGTGTACGAGTCGTTCGCGCTGGCGGTGCTGCGCGAATACGTGGGTGCGCCGGCGATGGCCCTGTCGGCCGATGCGATCGAGCTGCGCGGCCAGCGCGGTCGCGCGCGCCTGCCGCTGTCCGACGGGCTCAGCGCGCTGGTGCCGTACGCGACGCTGCGCACCGCGCGGCTGCCCGCCGCCCGCCGTGCACCGGCCGTCGGCTCGGGGCGCTTCATGACGATCTCGGCCGCCGACCTGGTCCAGGACCGCTTCGACTGGAACCTGCTGGCCGACAAGATCGTGCTGATCGGTGCGTCGGCGCCGGGCCTGTCGGATCTGCGCGCGTCGCCGATCAGCGAGACGCTGCCCGGCGTCGAGGTGCACGCGGCGCTGATCGACGCCGCGCTGCGCCCGGCCGGCGTGGCCGAATCCACGGCCGGACCGGTGATCCGCCAGCGCCCGTCCGAGGCCGGGGTCATCGCCGCCGCCGGTCTCGTCGTGCTGGGGGCGGCGCTGTCGATCGCGATGCCGGCGACCGGGGCGATCGGCGTGGTCGCGCTGGCGCTGGCGGGCCTGGCCGCCTGGGTCGGCTGGGACGCGTTCGCGTGGTGGCATCTGGGCTGGTCGCTGCCCTCGGCCGGCGGCGTGCTGCTGATCGTCGCGCTGACCGGCTTGCACCTGGGGCTCGGCTACCTGTTCGAAGGGCGCGCGCGCCGCGCCGTCGCCGACCTGTTCGGCGAATACGTGTCGCCGGCGCTGGTCGACAAGATGACGCGCGACCCGATGCGGTTCGCGCGGATGTCCAGCGAGAACCGCGAGCTGACGATCATGTTCACCGACATCCGCGGCTTCACGCGGATCGCCGAATCGATGGAGCCGGCCGACCTGCGCGAGTTCATCAACGAGTTCCTGACCGCGATGACCGAGGTCATCCATCGCCACCACGGCACCGTCGACAAGTACATCGGCGACGCGGTGATGGCGTTCTGGGGCGCGCCGATGGACGATCCGGCGCATGCCGACAAGGCGGTGGACGCGGCGATGGCGATGCAGGTCGAGGTCGAGCGCCTGAACCGCGTCAACGCGCGGCGCGGCTGGCCGACGCTGGTCATCGGCATCGGCATCAACACCGGCGTCGCGCGCGTCGGCGACATGGGCTCGAAGCTGCGGCGCGCGTATACGGTGCTGGGCGACGCGGTCAACCTCGCGGCGCGCATCGAATCGTTGACCAAGCAGTTCGGTTCGCCGATCATCGTCGGGGAAACGACGGCCCGCCAGTCCCAGCATCACCGGTTCAGCGAGCTGGCGCAGGTCAGCATCGCGGGCCGCAACGAACAGGTCAGGATCTACGTGCCGGTGACCGATGGCGCTTATGACGTCGCCGAAACTTATGACGTGCCGCGGCCGGCTCGCCGCGCCGGCGCTTCGCGCGGCGACGCGCGGGACGTGATCGTCGTGCGTCCCGTCGCCGATTCGCCGAGCCCGGCCGCCCGCCATGAAGCTGCGCGTATTAGGATGTAGCGGCGGGATCGGCGCCCGCGCGAGAACGACGTCGTTCCTCGTCGACGACGACATCCTGATCGATGCCGGCACCGGCGTCGAAGACATGACGATCGACGAGCTGGCCGCCGTCGACCACGTGTTCCTTACCCACTCGCACCTGGACCACATCGCCGCGCTGCCGCTGGTCATCGACTCGGTCGGGGCGATGCGCGCCCGGCCGTTGGTCGTGCACGCGCTGCCCGAAACGATCGCGGCGCTCAAGGCGCACATCTTCAACTGGGTGATCTGGCCCGACTTCACCGAGATCCCGCATTACGAGCGGCCGTGGATGGTGTTCGAACCGCTGGCGGTCGGCCAGGTCGTGCGGGTCGGCGAGCGCTACGTGCGCAGCCTGGCGGCCAACCACACGGTGCCGGCCGTCGGCTTCCACCTGTACCACGACAAGGCCAGTCTCGTGTTCTCGGGCGACACCGGGCCCAACGACGAGTTCTGGCGACAGGTCAACGCGATCCAGAACCTGCGCTACCTGATCATCGAAACCGCGTTCTCGAACCGCGAGCAGGACCTGGCGGTGACGGCCAAGCACCTGTTTCCGATCCAGCTCGCCGCCGAACTGGGCAAGCTGCAGCGCGACGCGCAGATCCTGATCACCCACCTGAAGCCGTCCGACCGCGTGCGGATCGCGCAGGAGATCGCCGCGTGGGCGGGGCGGTTCGCGCCGCGGTTGCTCGAGGGCGGCGACGTCATCGAGTTCTGACCGGGCGGTTCGAGCCGCTCCCTCCTTGGCGGCGCGCGTCAGCAGGCCGAATAGGCGCCGTCGATCACGATCTCGGCCCCGTTGACATAGGATGCCGCGTCGCTGAGCAGGAAGGCGATGGTCGCCGCGATCTCGTCGGCCAGGCCGAAGCGGCGCATCGGGATGCGCCGCTGCCACATCGCCACCACCTGTTCGCGGCCCATCGGCCGGCCTTGCTCGTCGAGCGGCGGCGTGTGCGAAGCGCCCAACTGGGTGGCGGTCGGACCGGGGTGGACGGTGTTGACGCGGATGCCCTCGGCGGCCAGCTCGACCGCCGCGGCCTTGCTCAGCATCAGGATCGCCCCCTTGCTCGCCGAATAGGCCGCGTAGCGCGGCCCGGCGATCTGGCCGAAGATCGACGAGACGTTGACGATCGAGGCGGTGCCGCCGTTCGCGCGCAGGCCCCGGCGCATCAAGGGCAGGGCGCCGATCATCCCCATGTACGGGCCTTCGACGTTGATCCGGTATTGCAGCCGCAGGTCCTCGATCGACGACCGGTCGAAGGGGCCGGCCAGCATGATGCCGGCATTGTTGACCAGGCCGTGCAGGGCGTCCGAACGCTGGCCGACGAGATCGAACAGCCGATCCCAGTCCCGCTGCTCGGTGACGTCGTGGATCTGCGTCGTGATCGAGCCGTCGGCATCGGCGACCGCGCCGGCCAGGCCCTCGCCGTCGCGGTCGGTCGCGAAGACGGTCGCTCCCTCGGCCGCCAGCAGGCGCGCGGTGGCGCGGCCGATGCCCGAGCCGGCGCCGGTGACGATGATGGTTTTTCCGCTGAGTGTCGAAGGCATGGCAACGGATGTACCGCTTCTGGGCTCACTTGTCTATGGCCGGGCTCATGTCCTCCAGCCACAGCACGTTGTCCGCGTAGGACTGCAGGTCCGGAGACAGGTTGTTCATCGAGCCCGACACCCAGAACTCCTTGCGCAGCTCGGATTTCACGTAGGAAATGGCGTCCTCGAAGTCTCCGTCCCCGGCCGACAGGATCAAGCGATCGTAGACGTTCTGGGCTGCCAGCTTGATGATCAGCGTGGCGATGCCGACATCGACGCCTTTCTGGACCTGCCGATCGAACTGATGACCGCAGCTCGGGCAGTTCAGATGAATGTTCTTCAGCTTGTAGGTCTGGACGCGGAACTTCGGCCCCTTCGGCGGCGCGGTCTTGATCCACGTATTGAAGGCGTTCTGCGCTTCGGAGGAAAGATCCTGGGCCGAGTTCAGGTAGTAGCTTTCGTGTATCGGTCCACCGTTCAATCGGGTGATCTCTTTCTTCAGCTTCAGGTAGTCGAAGGGGCGTGCCTTGCCGTAATTGAACAGATATGCCGCATCGATGATCCAGACTGTCTTCAAAGAATTCTCCTATGGCCGACGCTTGCGCCCGATGCCCTCGGTTCGAGCCGGACGGGGATCCGGCTCGACGGCTGCGCGCCGCGGAGGGCCGGCTGGTGGGGGGGACGGGAGACCCTCCCAACCGAATTCGGAGCGACGTGGGCATGGCCAGTCCCGAGCATGCGGATTTCCACGCTGCGGCCTGTCTGCTGCTGAGTTTTTGATGGTCTATATGAGGGTGATAGGCTTGTGTCTGCCGCCCGATCATTCATTGGCATGTGGCGGGCGACGATGATTCCATCCGCTATCGATCTACCGCGCAAGCCGTTTTTCCTGACGCGACGAACATACGGCGGATTTCGGCCGACCGGTCGCCGGGTTGTGTTTCTACTGTCTGCTTTCTCGACAAGCCGTGGTCCGGCTCGGAGACCCTCGAGCCGACGCCGGCATTCAATGGGGTCGGGAAATCGGATCGGGATGTTCGCGGCAGCGGGACGTGCGCGTCGGTCCTGTTCGATGCGCCCCCGCGTCGCCCGCCGTGGCGCTCCCAGCCGATGCCGTCGTCGGCCGACGTGCCGGGATGCGCGGCGCGACGGAGTCGCCGCGGGCGGCGCACGCAATCGTCGTATCGAGGACGCATCGGCCTTCATCGAGTGACGCGGCGCGTCACAAACTGCGAGGGTGGGGCGGTGGAACGGTCGAAATGCGGCCGGAAATCCGTCACTTTCGGGACGGCGCTTGCGGCAGCGCAAGCAAGGTGTTTCGAGTCCGTCGAGAATGTCCGCCACTCGTGCCGGCTCGCTGACCGCCGATCGGCGCGCCGGCGGTTCGGCCCGGCTCGTGGCATGGCGCTCGCTATGAATGCCGTCGTCGAGATCGAATTTGGTGATTCGACTGAAGTCTGGCTCAATTTCTCAAAACGGCATGGAGAAGTAAATGACGAAGAAGGTCCAAAAGGGTTTCACGCTGATCGAACTGATGATCGTCGTGGCGATCATCGGCATCCTGGCCGCGATCGCGATCCCGCAGTATCAGACGTATGTCGCGAAGTCGCAGGTGACGCGTGCGATCGGCGAGGCGTCGACCGGTAAGAGCATGGTCGAGGACTGCTTGAACAATGGCCAACTGACCGTCGGCGGTGAAGTTGGTAACTGCAATCCGCAGTTCACTGGCTCGAACATCCTGACTGGGGCCGCGCAAAATGGGGTGATGCTGGCGACGGGCACGGGCGTACCGCAACTGCAACAGACGCTGGCACCGGTTACTACCATCGTCGCAACGTTCGGCAATAACGCCGCAGCCGCACTGGCCACCTACACGGTGACGTTGAGTCGCGATGCCAACGGCTCCTGGACGTGTGCGACCACTGCGCCGTCGCGTTACGCTCCGGCTTCGTGCCCTGGCGCCTAATCGCCGCACACTGGATGGGCTGGCCACCACGCCAGTCCTAGCGAAAAAAAAAAGGCGCGTCAGCGCCTTTTTTTTCGCCATCAGGAACCCGCTCTTCATCGGTCGGCTGTCATCATGAACGTCAGAACTTCCCGAGGATTCACGCTGATCGAACTGATGATCGTCTTGGCGATCATCGGCATCCTGGCCGCGATCGCTACGCCGCAGTACCAGACGTACGTGCTTCGGACCCAGGTGGAACGAGCCGTCCGCGAGGTTGGGATCGGTCGGGTCGCGATCGAGAACTGCCTGAACGATGGTCGACTGGCGGTTGGCTCCTCAACGGCATCGTCGACCAACTGCGATCCGGACTATACGGGCTCCAGCATGCTTGTCGGTGACGGGCAGGGCAGCATCGTCATGCCCGCCGAGCACGGTGCGCCTCAGGTGGCGCCGCTCTCGCTTTCCGGCAGCACGACGATCACCTTGACCGGTACGTTCGGCAACAAGGCGTCGGTGATCTTGGCGGGCTTGACAGTAGTGTGGACCCGAACACCTGATGGTTCGTGGGTCTGCACGGCGACGGTGCCGCATCACTATACAGGGGCGTCCTGTCCGGGCGTCTGACGGTGGATCATGGTGAGTCGCTCCCGCCTTCAGGCGAGAGCGACTCACCAGTGACGGGTTCGTCCTTCGGATCGGCGTACCGACTTAGCAGGGTTTCTGACTTAGCTCTACTGGCGGATTGCCGTCAGGTGCCAGGGCTGGTGCAATGGGCACCGTCATGGGAAATCGTGAACAGGGTTCCGCGCCAGCCGTACCGAGCGACGTATCGAACGGGTCGGATGCGTCGAGTGTTTCCTCGCCGGACGCGTCGAGCAACCCTTCACTCCCCGACGCTTTCGACAGTCCGTGGAAAGACGCGATCGAACAGGCCTTCCCGGAGTTCCTCGCGTTCTACTTCCCCGCCGCCCATACAGGGGTCGATTGGGCGCGGGGCCATACGTTCCTGCACACCGAGCTACGCGGCATCCTGCGCGAGGCCGATGCCGGCGTGCGGCACGCCGACCAACTCGTGCGGGTGCATCGCAAGCGGGGCGGCCCGGGCTGGGTCTATGTCCACGTCGAGGTGCAGGCCACGCGCAAGGCCGACTTCGAGCGGCGGATGTTCACCTACAGCTATCGGCTGTTCGAGCGCTTCGGCCGGCCGGTGGCCAGCCTGGCGGTGCTGGCCGACCCGCACCGGCGTTGGCGTCCGGACGGCTATGGCTTCGAGTTGTTCGGCAGCCGGCACTATCTGAGTTTTCCGACGGTCAAGCTGCTGGATTACGAGGCCGACATCGATGCGCTGTTGGCCAACCCGAACCCCTTTGCGCTGGTGACGGCCGCCCACCTGCTGACGCGACGGACGCGTGGCCGTCCGCGGCAGCGGCTGGCGGCCAAGTGGAAGCTGGTGCGGTTGCTGTACGAGCGGGACTGGAGTCGGGAGCGGGTGATCGGCCTGTTCCGGGTATTGGACTGGATGATGGCCTTGTCCGATGCCCTGGAAGATCGCCTGTGGCAGGATATCGAGGAGTTCGAGGGGAAGCGGGACATGCCTTACATCACCAGTGTCGAGCGGATCGGGCTGCGCAAGGGCTTCGAGCAGGGCCGCCAGCAAGGTCGTCAAGAAGGCCGGGAAGAGGGCCGCGAAGAAGGCCGCGAGCAGCTTTTGCTGGATCTACTCACCCACCGTTTCGGCCCCTTGTCCGCGGCGACCGTGGCTCGGGTCCAATCCGCCACGGCGGAGGACATCGATCGCTGGGCGCGCCGGGTGCTCGACGCCGGCACCTTGGGCGAGGTTTTTTCTGGCGACGCATGAGGGGCCGGTCGCACGCGCCAGTGCTCGCGTGAATCGCGGAGGACGGGCACGTGACGACACGCTGGAGATACGGCTTGCCGTCGCCGGCGGTCAGGAGGTGCCGCGGACACACTCGACAAGGCCAGGTGCTGCGCCCCGGGGGCCTTGTTGGCGTCCTTGTCGATGGACTGCGAGACCGACATCGATGCATTGCTGGCACGTCGGCCGCCGCCAGCTTCTGTTCGAAGCTGCGTTCGTTCGCTTCCAGTACGCCGCGAGCCGCCAGCGGAGACAGGTACGAATGAGGGCCCGGCCGCGGACGCACTGCTGGCGCTATCCAGCGCACGCCCGCACCAGCCTCGCCGCCGCCGCCGCCACGTCCGGCGCGTCGAACACCGCGCTGATCACCGCCACCGCATCCGCACCGGCGTCGATCACCTGCCGCGCGTTGGTCGCCGTGATCCCGCCGATCGCCACCGTATCGAGCCCCAGCGCCCGCGCCCGGCCGAACAGTGCCAGCGGCGCCCGTACCGCGTCGGGCTTGGTCGGCGACGCGAAGACCGAGCCGAACGCGATCTGGTCGGCCACTTCGCGGTAGCGGTTCGCGCGGTCGAAGTCGTCGTAGCACGACACCCCCAGCAGCTTGCCGGCGCCGATGCGTTCGCGCGCGGCGAACGGGTCGCCGTCGTCGCGTCCCAGGTGCACGCCGTCGGCGTCGATCGCCAGCATCAGTTCGATCGAGTCGTTGATGATCAGCGGCCGTCCGGCGGCCCGGCACAGCGCTTGCAACGCCCGGGCCTGGGCTTCGGCCTGTTCGCGTGGCAATCCCTTCTGCCGGTACTGGATCGCGGCGGCGCCGCCGCGCAGCGCGTCGGCGACGGTGCGGGCGAGCCATTCGGTGTCGGAGGTTTCGGGGGTGATCGCGTACAGGCCGCGTAGTTTCATGTCAGGGCTCCACGAAGGTCGCCGCCGTCCGTTGCTCGTCAAGAATCCGGCGGTCGCCGATATGGTAGTGTCGTCCCCCGCCGATGTCGCCGGGTTCGCGAGGTCGATGCAAAGCGGGTTCGCGAGCTCGATGCAAAGCCTGCCGCCGGGGCCTGTCCGGCGCCGACGCGCGCGCCGCTGTGGCAATGTTGCCAGACCACTCGTCCGAGCCAGCCGGTCGCTCCTCGGGACGAATCGCCGTCCGGCCCGAGTTTTTCCTACCCTTGTGCCAGAGAAACCATGACTGAACCTTTTCGTACCTGGATGTGCCTGATCTGCGGCTGGATGTACGACGAGGCCGCCGGTTTGCCCGAAGAGGGCATCCCGCCCGGCACGCGCTGGGCCGACGTGCCGATGAACTGGACCTGTCCGGAGTGCGGCGCGCGCAAGGAAGACTTCGAAATGGTCGAGGTCTGATCCGGATCGCTCGGCCTGGTTCAGTGTCTGTTTCGATCGAAATCGCCGTCCGGCCCGCGGGTCGGACGGTCAACATCGGAGAAGTGATGAGCCAGCAAGGTCCTTCCGTCGCGGATGGCAAAGGAGCGGGAATGCTGAAGGTCATGGTGATCGACGACAGCAACACGATCCGGCGCAGCGCCGAGATCTTCCTCGGGCAGGCCGGCTATCACGTCGTGCTGGCCGAGGACGGCTTCGATGCGCTGGCCAAGATCGCCGATCACGAGCCCGACCTGATCTTCTGCGACATCCTGATGCCGCGGCTCGACGGCTACCAGACCTGCGCGCTGATCAAGAAGAGCCCGCGCTTCTCCGACATCCCGGTCGTCATGCTGTCGAGCAAGGACGGCTTGTTCGACCGCGCGCGTGGCCGGATGGTCGGCTCCGAGCAATACCTGACCAAGCCGTTCACGAAGGACACGCTGCTCAAGGCGGTCGCCGAGCGCGCGCGCCGCCACGGCGATCGGTCGCCGCCGACCGAGCCGATGCGCGCCGCCGGCATGCTGTCCGCGTCGCTGGCCTGAGTCGGGATCCGGGAGCTACCGTGCCGAACAAGATCCTGATCGTCGACGATTCGCCGACCGAGCGTTTCTTCCTGGCCGACCTGCTGGTCAAGCGCGGCTATTCGGTGATCACCGCCGAGAACGGAGATGAGGCGGTCGAGAAGGCCCGCGCCGAACGGCCGGTGCTGATCGTGCTCGACGTCGTCATGCCGGGTCTGTCGGGCTTCCAGGTCACGCGCTCGCTGAACCGCGATCCGTCGACGCAGGACATCCCGGTGATCCTGTGCACCAGCAAGTCGAACGAGACCGACCGGATCTGGGGCTTGCGTCAAGGCGCGCGCGGCTACGTCACCAAGCCGATCAAACCGGACGAGCTGCTGGCCAAGATCGCCGATCTCGTGACGCCTGTTGCCTGATTGCCGCGCCGAGGGATCGGCGGCGGTCGTCCCTGACCGACCGTCCGATTCGCTGGTGCGTACGGGCTGGCGCGGATTGGGGCAAGCTGGTGATGCCCTACCGAAAGCCGATACGAGATGAATGAGCTGATCGACCGTAGCAAGACGCATTTGCGCGAGTTGCAGGCGCGGCTGAACGATCGCCTGCGCGAGACGTCCGACGGCGCCGGGCAGGACGCGCGGCTCGGGCTGATGATCGGCGGCGAACGCTATCTGGTCGAGTTGTCCGAAGCCGGCGAGATCGTGTCGGCGTCGACGCCGATCATGCCGGTGCCGCTGACGCACGACTGGTTCCGCGGGCTCGTCAACCTGCGCGGCATGCTGTTCGCGGTGTCGGACCTCGCGCGCTTCGGCGGCGGCGAGGCGACGCCGCTGTCCAAGGAGAGCCGGCTGCTGGCGCTCGCCTCGCGGCTGAACTTCAACGCGGCGATCCTGGTCACGCGGATGATGGGCTTGCAGAACGTCTCGACGATGATCGACGAGACGCCCGGCGCGATCATCGACGCGGCGCGGCCGTGGATCGCCCGCAGCCTGCGCGACGACGAGGGGCGTTCGTGGTACGAGCTGAGCCTGCAGCGGCTGATCGGCGACGAGCGGTTCGTGATGGTCGAGCGATGATCCGGCAACGATGATGAAACTGGGCTCCTTCCTCTTCCCGTCCGGCCGTCCGACTCGCAAGGGCGTCGATCTCGATACGGCGATTCTCGACGACATCGAGCCGCGCACCGTGCCCGATTCGCACCGCGCGGCGCGGATGGCCGATGCATCGGACGGGCGTCCGGACGCCGATGGCGCCCGCGAGCGGGCCGCCGGGGCGCGCTCCGTCGCAGCCGGCGCGAACCGATTCGGAACCGTTGAATCGCCGTCGCCCACCGATCGCCGCGTCAGGCGCGCATCGGCCGGGGGGGGCGGCGGGCTCGGCGGCGGCGCACCGGTGCCGTCGCTGGACAAGGCGCCGTTCCGCCAGCGCCTGCGCGTGCTGATGCCGCTGATGCTCGGCTCGCTATTGGTCGCGCTGGCGCTGGTCAGCTTCGATCTGTCGCGCTCGAGCGGCAATGCGTCGGTCGCGCGCCTGATCGGCAACGCGCAGGTGCAGTCGCAGCGCGCGGTCACGGCCGGCGCGCAGGCAGTGCTCGGCAAGCCGCAAGCGCTGGCGCTGCTGCGCGAGATGCGCGACGAGCTGGCGCGCAGCTTCGACACGCTCGAGGGCGTCGACGGCGGCGCGCTGGCGACGGGCCTGGCCGCGCCGTGGAAGCAGACGGTCGGGCACGCGGACCGGATCCTCCAGCAACAGGCGCCGCTGCTCGCGTATGGCGAGTTGCGCCGCGTGCTGGACGACAACCAGCGCAGCTCGTTCGACGCCGCCCGGGCGCTGCTCGCGCAGCGTGTCCAGGCCAATGCGCCGGCGCGCGAGATCGCCGCGGCGGCCGAGCTGCAGGCGACGGTCCAGCGCATCGCCCACGAAGCCGACCGGTTGCTGTCCGAGGGCGCGGCCGAGGCGGGCGAACTGGCCGGCGCGTTGCGCCGCGACGTCGCCGCGTTCGGCGAATCGCTCGATGCCTGGCAGCGCGGCGGCGACAAGGCGCGCGGCGCGGCGGTCGCCGACGCCGACGGCGGTCGCGCGCTCGGCGAGCTGCGTCGCGTGCAGCAGGCGCTCGCGGCGCCGTTCGCGCGGGTGGCCAATGATCTGGAGCGCGTCGCGCAGGCCAGGGTCGCCGTGCTGCAACTGTTCGAATCGGGCGAATCGCTGCGCCGAGGGCTGCTCGATGCGCAGCAGCGATTGCAGGCGCTGAATGCCAGCGGTGTGTCGTGGCGGATGTGGGGCGCCGGCGCGCTGGTGCTGTTCGCCGTGGCCGCCGGCCTGGCGCTGGTGCGCGCGTACCTGGTCGACAGCCGCAATCGCGCCGAGGAAGCCGAGCACCAGCGGCTGGTGGCCGAGCGGCTCGAGCAGCAGGCCAAGCACATGAACGACCAGAACCAGGCCGCGATCCTGCGCCTGATGAACGAGCTGCAGGAGGTCGCCGACGGCGACCTGACCGTGCAGGCCACGGTGTCCGAGGACATCACCGGCGCGATCGCCGACTCGGTCAACTACACGGTCGAAGAACTGCGCAACCTGGTGTCGCGGATCAACGCGACGGCCGAGATGGTCAACGAGGCGTCGTCGAAGGCGCAGATGGTCGCCTCGAGCCTTCAGGCCGCGTCCGACCAGCAGTCGCGCGAGATCCGCGAGACCGGCGAATCGGTGCTGCGGATGGCGCAGCAGATCAACGAGGTGTCGGCGCGCGCCGCCGAGTCGGTCGACGTGGCGCGCCAGTCGCTGGCGGCGTCGCAGCAGGGCGCGACCGCCGTGCAGAAGGCGATCGTCGGCATGAACGGCATCCGCGACCACATCCAGGAGACCGCCAAGCGCATCAAGCGACTCGGCGAGTCGTCGCAGGAGATCGGCGAGATCGTCGAGCTGATCTCGGACATCACCGAGCAGACCAACGTGCTGGCCTTGAACGCCGCGATCCAGGCCGCGTCGGCCGGCGAGGCCGGGCGCGGGTTCACCGTGGTCGCCGAGGAGGTGCAGCGGCTGGCCGAGCGCAGCGCCGAGGCCACCAAGCAGATCTCGGCGCTGATCAAGACGATCCAGACCGACACGCAGGATGCGGTCGCGGCGATGGAGCGCAGCACGCAGGGCGTGGTCCAGGGCACGCGGCTGTCCGACGACGCCGGGCGCGCGCTCGGCGACATCGGCCGCGTGTCGACGCAGTTGGCGGACCTGATCGAGGGATTCTCGAGCACGACCTCCAAGCAGGCGGCCTCGGCCGGCACGGTGGCGCAGAGCATCCAGCGCATCCTGCTGGTGACCGAGCAAACGAGCGAGGGCACGCTGCAGACCGCGGGCTCGATCCGGCAGTTGTCCGAACTGTCGCAGGAGCTCAAGAGTTCGGTCTCGCGATTCAAGGTGGCTTGATGGTGGCGCATAGGCTGACTGCCGGAGAGGCTTCGACGGCGACGACCGATGGCGATGCCCGGACGTCGAGGGCGCGCGAGGGGGCGGTGATGGGCTCGATGCCTTCGGTTTCTTCGTTTCCGCCGGCCGCGATGGGCCCGTCCGTCGACCTGGCCACGCTGTCCTGGTGCATCGGCGAGATCCGCGAGGCGCTGCAGCAGACCGAATCGGCGCTCGACGCGCAGCGCCGGGCCGAGGACGGCGATACCGCATCGCTGCGGCTGGCGCGCCTGCAATTGCACCAGGCGCACGGCGCGCTGCTGGTCGTGGACGTGCCGGCCGCCGCCGTGCTGACCGAAGAGGCCGAGACGGTGCTCGATGCGGTCGCCAAGGGGGCCATCCAGTTCGACGCCGCGCTCGTGAACGCGCTGAGGGCGGCGTTCGCGGCCTGCCTCGAATACCTGGATGATCTGCTGCACGAGCAGCCCGATCAGCCGCTGTACCTGTTTCCTTACCTGCAGACGTTGCGCAAGCTGCGCGGCGCCGAGCGCGAGCACCCGGCGGACCTGTTCTTCCCGGACCTGACGCGGCGACTGCCCGACGACATCGAGCTGCCGCAGGTGTCGATCGGCGCGTTCGACGCGGCGGATGTCCAGGATGCCGTCGATGCGCGCAAGGCGTTCGAGAAGGGTCTGCTGAAGTTCCTGCGCGAGCCGGGCAAGCCGCGCGGCGTCGACTACATGCTGGCCGCGGTCGGCATGGTCGAGCGGCACGAGCGCAACGGCGCGAGCCGCAATTTCTGGCGGATCACGCTGGCCTTTCTCGAGGCGCTGCGCCGTCGCGCGCTCGATGCCGACGTCTACACCAAGCGCCTGCTGGCGCGGCTGAACCTGCAGCTTCGCAAATCGGTCAACGAGGGCAGCACGGTTCCGGACCGCCTGGTGCTGGACACGCTGTACGCGCTGGCCTGCGCGCAGGGCGGCTCGGTGCTCGTCGATACCGTCCGCGCGGTCTACGGGCTCGAAGGCGTCGTTCCCGGCGATTTCATGACGCCGCGCTACGGCCGCCACGATTCCCGGACGATCCGCGCCGCGCGCGACGCGCTGAACCAGGCGCGCATCGCCTGGGACAGCGTCGGCCGCGGCAACCAGGCCGATGCCGGCGCCCTCGCGCAGGCGCTGACGGCGTTCCAGGCGGCCGTCCAGCGGCTGCCCGTCCAGGGGATGCAGAGCCTGGCCGGCGTGCTCGTCGACACCGTGCGGGCGATGGCCGTCAAGCCGGCGCTGTTCGACGCGCCGGTCGCGCTCGAGGCGGCCACGGCGATCCTGTTCGCCGACCAAATCCTCGAGCAGGGCGGCCGGGCCGGCGAGGCCTTCGATCCGCGCGCCGCCGAACTGGCGGCGCGCCTGGCGCGGGCGATGGCGGGCGGCGATGTCAGCAACGTGCCTGGCTGGCTGCAAGCCCTGTCGGCCGCCGCGCAGGAGCGGATGACGATGTCCTCGTTCATCCGCGAGACGCTGGTCAGCCTGCGCGCCGCCGAGCAGGAGCTCGACGGCTTTTTCCGTGATCCGGCGAGGCGGCGGTCGCTGCCCGATGCCGCTCGCCAGTTGTCGCAGGTCTCCGGCGCGCTGCGGCTGCTCGGCCATCAGGACGCGGCCGACGGCGCGCGGGCGACCGCCGGCTTGGTCGACGGCTTCGCCGAGTCGGATGACGAGCCGGCGCCCGACGATTGCGAGCGCGTGGCCGCCAACTGCGGCGCGCTCGGCTTCTTCGTCGAAGGCCTGCACCAGGCGCATCGCCAGGCCGGCGCGTTCGCGTTCGACTGCCGCACCGGTGAGTTCCGCGCGCGGCTGGCCGATGGGCACCGCGCGTTCGCCGGCTTCGCGGACTCGGCCCGCGATCACAAGCAGCAGGCCGGCGATCTGCTGGCCAGCCTGCAGCAGGCGCCGGCCGATCGCGAGGTCCGCGCGCAGTTGCGCGGCGCGCTCGAGCAGGTTCGCGACGATGCGCTGCTGCGCGACGACGGCGCGTTGAAAAAGCAGGCGGCCGAAGCGATCGACCTGCTGTCGATCGACTCGCAGGAAGGCATCGACAAGCTGTCCGAGGCGCTGGCCAGGATGACGCCGGCCGCCGCGGCCGACACCGAGCCGCCGCCGCGGCGGATTCCCGAGGACGCTGACGCGATCGACCAGGAGCTGCTGGCGATCTTCCTGGCCGAAGCCGTCGAGGTGCTCGAGGCGATCGAGCGGGCGGCCGCGTCATCGCGGCGCGCGCCCAGCGACCAGCAGTTCCTGACGACGATCCGGCGCGGGTTCCACACGCTGAAGGGTTCGAGCCGCATGGTCGGGCTCAACGCGTTCGGCGAGGCCGGCTGGTCGCTCGAGCAGGTGATGAACCAGTGGCTGTCCGAGGAGCGGGCGGGCACGCCCGAACTGTATTCGCTGATCGACGACGCGCGCGCGCGGATGAGCGACTGGGTGGCCCGGTTGGAGGCCGATCCGACCGTGCGCGTCGAGCCGTCGGCGCTGATCGCCACGGCCGAGAAGTTTCGCGCGACCGGCGCCTACGAACCGGCGGCGGTCGAGACGATCGAGGTGGTCGAGGCGATCGAGACGGTCGTCGAAGCGCCGTCGGATGGGCTCGCCGAAACGCCTGTCGAAGCGCCCGCGGCGGATCGGCTCGACGACGTGGCCGATGATCCGCTCGACGACAAGGGCCCTGACCGGATCGGCGAAGGGATCGACGAGACCATCGAGTTGTCGATGCCGGAGGCCGTCGAGGCCGTCGAGGCGGATGAGCCGATCGAGCTGACCGAGCGCATCGACATTCCCGATGCGTTCGAGCCCTGGCAGGCCGTGGATCTGGCCGAACTCGGGCTCGGACCGGATCGTGGCGACGCGCGGGCCGCCAAAGAAGTCGGCGCCGCCGCGCGCCTGGACGAGCCCGAGGTCATCGAGCTCGACGTGCTCGTTCCGTTGTCGGAACCGCACATGGCGCTGGACCCGAGCGCGCTGAACGCCCGGATGGATGAAGTCGTCGCCTCGCTGCTCGGCGATCCGGCGCTTGGCGACGCGGATGCCGCCGTCGCCGAATCCGCGACGGCATCCGTCACGCCCTCCGCCGCCGAAGCCCGCGCCGAGGCGGACGCCGGGACAGGCGCCAAGACGGTTGCCGAGACAGACGCCAAAACGGCCGTCGAGGCAGACGCCGAGACGGATGTCGAACCGGTCGTCGAGCCGGTCGTCGAGCCGGTCGTCGAGCCGGTCGTCGATCCGGTCGTCGATCCGATCGCCAAGCCAGCCGCCGAGCCGGCGGACGACACGATCGTCGTCGGCGATCGCTCGATCAGCCGGCCGCTGTTCGCGATCTTCGTCGGCGAAGCGCAGGGGTTGATCGCCACGCTGGTCCAGGACGTCGCGAGCTGGCGCGCGCAGCCGGACCGCCGCGCCAGCGAGCCTGCCGCCCGCGCCGCGCATTCGCTATGCGGGAGCGCGGGCCTGGTCGGGCTGGCCTGCGTGCATGACCTGGCGTCCCGTCTCGAAGAAGTCCTGCTGATGCAGGCGAGCACCGGTTTTCCGCTCGACGAGGCCGATTTCGGGACGATGGCGCGGGCCGTCGACCGGATGCGCGCGATGCTGGAGCAGTTCGCCGGCGCGCGGATGCCGGTCGAGGACCAGGATGCGCTCGACGGCCTGGCGCTGCTGCACCTGCGGATGCTGGCGGCCCAGCAGTCGGCCGCCGCCGCGCACGACGATGCGTCGACGGTGGTCGACCGCGAGATCCAGCGCGCGGTCGCGCAAGCGACGCCCGCGGCGCGGATCAACGAGGAATCCGCGCCGCCGGTCGTCGATGAGCTCGACGCCGAGCTGCTGCCGATCTTCATCGAAGAGGCCGACGACCTGCTGCCCGGCATCGGCGCCGACCTGCACCGCTGGGCCGAGAATCCGTCCGATTCGGCGAGCGCGCGCAAGCTGATGCGCGCGCTGCACACGGTCAAGGGCAGTGCCCGCATGGCTGGCGCGATGACGCTGGGCCAGCTCGTCCACGAGATGGAGACGCGGATCGAGGCGCTGACCGTGCTGCCGGTCGTGCCGCGCGGCATGATCGAAGAACTGATCGCCGAGCACGACCAGGTGATGAGCCTGTTCGAGGCGATCAAGGATCCTGCCAGCGCCAGCGCCAGCGCCAGCGCCAGCGCCAGCGCCAGCGCCGCGATCGCCGGC
>JASGFT010000017.1:0-39301 GCA_047605425.1 Burkholderiaceae bacterium
CCGTTCCTCGGCGCTCCCTATGGCCAGCCGCCCCCCACCCACGAGGCCAACGCCCAGCACCTGAGGTAGCACACGATTCGTGCCATGCGAAAGACTTAGCGGTGAGCGATCCGTGATCCGTGATCCGTGATCCGTGATCCGTGATGCCGATGCCGATGATGTGTCGATCGCGAACCTCTCGCCCTTATGGAGCGATCGGATGGGCGCGCGCAGCGCGCTTCGTTCATCTGACTCGCGGGCGCATGTTTGAGCGCAGTGAGCGAAGCGAACGAAGCGAGTTCGCCGCGCCATCCGATCGCGAGCACCGCAGAGCAGTCGTCGCGCAGCGACGACCGCCCTCTTCGGCCGCCGCCCCCCCACCCCCACCGGGCGGCACCGTCGTGACGGACCAACGCGAAGGTCAGCCCCTTTTCGACCTCGCCAAGCACCGCCGCCGTGACGGACCGACGTAAAGGTCAGCCCCCCAAGTCCTCACCGGACGACACCACCGCGCCAAACCGACGCATGGGCCGAACACCTCGACAGACGGCAAATTAGGCCTCAGCGCCCTGCCCCCGCCAATGCCGCCCGAGCCGCGACGAAACCAGCCGCGGCCGGCTCGTGCAGATCGTGGCGCGCCGCGGTGACGCGCGGCCGGCCGGCGGTCCAGCCCTCGGCGATCGCCGCACGACGATGGCTGGCGAACAGATGCGCGGACAGCATGTCGGGCGCGGACAAGCCGGCCACCAGTGGATGCCCGGCATCGAGCACGACGAAATCGGCCTGCTGGCCGACCGACAGGCCGGCGATCGGCCGCGCGGCCGCCTGCGCGCCGCCCGCCACCGCCGACAGCCACAGCGAGGTCGCCACGTCGGCGCGCCCGTCGGGCGCAAGACCGGCGTCGACACCTCGACCGGCCGCGACGCCGGCCGGTATCGACAAGGATCCGCCCAGGCCCACGTCCACGCGACCGGCCAGCACGTTGCGCCGTCGGCGAGTCAGCCGCTGTCCGTATTCGAGCAGCATCAGGTCCTCGGCCGGGTCGACGCAGACATGACTGTCCGAGCCGATCCCCCACGCGCCGCCGGCCTCGCGCCAGCCGACGATGTCGAACAGGCCGTCGCCCAGGTTGGCCTCGGTGGTCGGGCACAGGCCGGCCACGGCGCCGCTGCGCGCCGCGCGCGCGAGTTCGCCGGCGTCCAGATGCGTGGCGTGCACCAGACACCAGCGCCGATCGACGTCGGCGTGATCGAGCAGCCACTGCAGCGGGCGGCTGCCGTGATGCGCGAGGCAGTCGTCGACCTCGGCGGTCTGCTCGGCGACGTGCAGGTGGATCGGCGCGCTCGCGTCGATCGAATGCAGGCCCGCCAGCGCCTGGCGCAGGCTGTCGGGCGGCACGGCCCGCAGCGAATGCGGCGCCAGCCCCAGCCGGATTCGGCGCGGATCGCACATCGGCTTCAATCCCGCCAGCAGCCCGATCATCGCGTCGGTCGAGCGGATGAAGCGCCGCTGCTCGGGCAGCGCCGGCCGCCCGCCGAAACCCGAAGTCTGGTACAGCACCGGCAGCAGCGTCAGTCCGATGCCGACCTCTTCGGCGGCGCGCATCACGCAGGTCGTCATCGTCGCGTCGTCGATGCCTCGCGCGGGGTAAGGGCGGCCATCGACGTCGTGATGCAGGTAGTGGAACTCGCAGACCGACGTGTAGCCGGCCTCGAGCATCTCCAGGTACAGGTAGGTCGCGACCGCCTCGAGCTGCTCGGGCGAGATCGCGGCCGCGAACCGGTACATCGACGCGCGCCAGCTCCAGAAGTCGTCGGCGTCGCCGGCACGATACTCGGTCAGGCCGGCGAACGCGCGCTGGAACGCGTGCGAATGCAGGTTGGGCATGCCCGGCAGCACGGGGCCGGCCGCGGTTTCCAAGCCCACCGGCGCGTCCGCGTCCGCGACGCCGATGCGCGATACGTCGATGCCGGTCCCGACGCGGGTCAGCACGCCGGCGTCGTTCCATTCGAGCATCACGTCGCGCGCCCAGCCGTCGGGCAGCAGCGCATCGGCGGCGAACAGGCGCCGGACCGTCGGCCGCAAGCGGAACGCGCCGTCGTCGCCGGTCGCGCCGGCGTCCATGCCCACACCGGTATCGACGCCCGCTCCAACATCGTCGCCGACATCAGCGGCAGCGCCGGACGGTATCCCGGCCGTCCCGCCCGCGCCGCGGAGACTCGCCGACGTCACCGGCTGGCGCGGCGATCGCCGCCGTCGTGACGCTCGCCGTCGCGACGATCTCCGTCCTCGCCTCGTCCGATGCCGCCGCCCTGCCTCATACGACCGCCCTGACCGATACCTTCGCCGTCTCCGATACCGTCGATCCGCCCACCGCGCACGACGAGCCGGGCCGCTCGCTGGCCGAACCAGTAAGCGAGCTCGGCCGCCTCGCTCGCGCGCCACAGCACGAAGTTGGCCGGCGCGCCGACGCGGATCACGCCATGCGTGCCGTCCAGGCGCAGCGCCCGCGCCGCATGCCGCGTCACCGCGTCGATCGCCTCGGGCACCGTCAGCCGGAACAGCGTGCAGCCCATGTTCATCATCAGCAGCAGGCTCAGCGCCGGCGACGTGCCCGGATTGTGATCGGTCGACAACGCGATCGGCACGCCGGCCGCGCGCAGGCCGTCGACCGGCGGCGGATGCGCGTCGCGCAGCGCGTAATAAGCGCCGGGCAGCAGCACGGCCACCGTGCCGGCGTCGCGCATCGCCGCGATGCCTTCGGCCGACAGGTGCTCGAGATGGTCGCAGGACAGCGCCTGGTGGCGCGCGGCGAGCGCGGCGCCGCCCATGTCGGACAACTGCTCGGCATGCAGCTTGACCGGCAGGCCCAGCGCGCGCGCCGCCGCGAAAACGCGCTCGGTCTGCGCGAGCGAGAACGCGATCCGCTCGCAGAATACGTCGACCGCGTCGACCAACCCTTCGGCCGCCAGCGCCGGCAGCATCCGTTCGCACACCTCGTCGATGTACGCGTCGGCGCGGCCGGCGAACTCCGGCGGCAGCGCGTGCGCGCCGAGGAATGTCGCGCGCACGGTCACACCGTAGTCGCGGCCGAGCCTGCGGGCCACGCGCAACTGCTTGCGCTCGTCGGCCAGCGTCAGGCCATAGCCGGACTTGATCTCGATCGCGCAGACGCCGTCGGCCAGCAACTGGACGAGACGTTCGGCGGCCTGCTCGAACAGCGCTTCCTCGCCGGTCTCGCGCGTCGCGCGAACCGTCGACAGGATGCCTCCGCCGGCGCGGGAGATCGCCTCGTAATCGGCGCCGGCCACACGCATCGCGAACTCGTTCGCGCGCCGACCGCCGTAGACGAGATGCGTGTGGCAGTCGACCAGGCCCGGCGTCGTCAATGCGCCCCGGCCGTCGTATCGCGGCGACGACGCCCACTCGACGGGCAACGGCGACGCGGCATCACCGAGCCAGGCGATATGGCCGCCGCGCACGACGAGCGTCATCATGCGCGTCGCGAGGGCGTCCGCCCGCGCGTTGGCTTCCGGCTCCGCCTGCGCCGCCTCCGCCAGGCATCGCGCCGGAATCGCCAGCCGCTGCCAGACGCCGTCCGCGGGCGGCAGGCGTTCGAACGGCGTCATCGATCGTTCCATGCGTTCACGGGTTCCCAGTATCCCATGCCCCCCGGCGCGGCAGAAGCGCGCTTGTGTTCCAGCTTGTGTTCCAATCAGGGGGTCCGGCTTCGCGGCTTCCTTCTTCCGATCATGGACACCCCGCACAGCCCCCCGCACCGCAATCGGTGGTTGGCGCGCGAAGCGACCGCCAACGAGCAGGCACTCCTCGATGCCGGTGGGTTCGCCGGCTGAACCCGCGTCGACGCGGATTGCCCCGGGATTGTGGGATGCGGCGAAATCTGGCTCAATAGCCGGCGGCCGACGCGTCAGCTCATCGACAGCAAAGCGGCGGGCCGGCCGCCGCCCCCCCTCACACACGTACCACGACCCCGGGAGACCTCTCTTGTCAGCCAGCCTTCGTCGCGGCCTGGCCGCGCTCAGCGCCGCCGCCTTCGGTATCGCCGCCTTCTGCGTTCCCCTGGCCGCGACCGCCCAGGACTACCCGAGCCGCCCGATCCGGCTGCTGGTCGACGGCCCGGCCGGCGGCGTCAACGACATCTGGGCGCGTCGCTACGGACAGCGGATCAGCGAGTCGCTCGGCCAGCCGGTCGTCGTCGACAACCGGCCCGGCGCCTCGGGCTCGATCGCCGCCGAGGCGCTGGCGCGATCGGCACCCGACGGCTACACGATGCTCTTCGGCGGCTTCAATCCGCTGGTCGCGTTTCCGGGCGCGGGCGGACAGGTTCGCTACGATCCGGCCAAGGACTTCGCGCCAGTCGGCGTCGGCACGCTCGGCTACCCGATGCTGGTCGTCTACAACGGCACCGGCATCAAGACGGTCGCCGACCTGATCGCGCAGGCCAAGGCCAAACCCGAGGAATTGATCTGCGGAACGTCCGGACACGCCGGGCTGCAGCACTTCGGCTGCATCTACCTCGAGCAGATGCTCGGCATCAAGCTGCGGACCGTGCCTTACAAGGGCAGTTCGGCCGCGCTGCTCGATGCCGCCAACGGCGCGGTCCAGCTCGCGATCGGCTACGCGTCCGAGCTCGAGCCGTTGACGACCCCCGGCAAGCTGGTGGCGATCGCGGCGCTGTCGCCGAAGCGCATGCCTAAGTACCCGTCGGCGCCGACGCTGGCCGAAGCCGGCTATCCGGGTCTGGACCTGATCGCGTTCAGCGGTTTCTTCGTGCCGGCCGGCACGCCGCGGCCGATCGTCGACAAGCTGAACGCCGCGACGATCAAGGCGATGCAACGTCCCGAGATGACCGAATGGCTGGTGAGCCTGGGCGGCACCTACGAGCCGTTGAACCCGGACGACTTCGCGAAGCTGGTCACGCGCGAGCAGGCCAAGTGGAAGAAGATGTCGGCCGAGACCGGCATCAAGATCGAGTGATCCGGCCGGCGCGGAGTACCGGCGGCATCGCGGACGCGGACCGCGAGCGCGCGATCGTCGCCGAAACGGGGTTGGCACTTGCGTCGGCCGCCGGTTAGCATCGAGGATCTGGCCGGACCGGTCCCGCAACGCGGGGATCGGTCGCGCGCCAGCAGACAAGAACGATCAGAACCATCGAGGGAGACAACCGTGATGCTCAAACGTCTTCGCCAACTCGCCGTCGGCGCCGTTGGCCTGCTGTGCGCCGCCGCCTTCAATGCCCATGCGCAGGACATCCGCCTGTGGCAGGTCTCCAGTGGATCGCTCGAGCTCGACAAGGGCTGGCTGACCGCGATGTCCGGCGTCGGCACCAAGATCAAGGTGCCGGTGGCGATGTACGTGATCCAGCATCCGCGCGGGCTGGTGCTGTTCGACACCGGCAACAACGTCGCGGTGTCCGACGGCAAGTGCGCGAACTACTGGGGCGAGGGCCTGTGCGGCGCGTTCCATGCGCAGCAGACGCGCGACGAGGTGATCGACCAGCAGCTCGGCAAGCTCGGCTTCAAGCCCGAGGACGTCACGCACGTCGTCTACTCGCACTTCCACCTGGACCACGCGGGCAACATCAAGCTGTTCCCCAAGGCCAAGCACGTCGTGCAGAAGGAGGAGCTGCGCGCCGCGTGGTGGCCCGAGAAATTCCAGCGCGCCGCCTACGTGCTCAAGGACTATGACGGCACGCGCGACTACGATTTCCTGCAGTTGACCGGCGACTTCGACCTGTTCGGCGACGGCACGCTGGTGGCGCTGGACACCAAGGGCCATACGCAGGGGCACCAGTCGCTGCAGGTCTCGCTGAAGAACACCGGCGTTCTGCTGCTGGCGGCCGACGCGATCTACACGGCCGAGAACGAGGCCGGCGTGATTCCGGGCATCACGTGGAACACCAACCTGTCGATGCAGTCGATCGACCGGCTCAAGCAGATCCGCGACGCCAAGCGCGGCCAGATCTGGTACAGCCACGACGCCAGGCAGTTCGGCGAGCACGCGCACGATCGCGCGTACGACTAGGCCGTGTGAGCAGGCCCTGCCGATGAACGGATCGATCGCCGCCGGCCGTCGCGCCAGCGCCCGATGACGGCGATCGTCTTCGAGCACGTCGACAAGTCGTTCGGGTCGCGCCAGGTCCTGCACCGGCTGGACTTCCGGGTCGAGCCCGGCGAGATCGTCGGGCTGCTGGGGCCGAACGGCAGCGGCAAGACGACGACTCTGCGGCTGATCGCGGGCTTCTACCGGCCCGATGCCGGCCGCGTCGCGATCACGGCCTGCGGCACGCCGCGCGCGGATGCCGTCGATGCTCGGGCCGGTGCCGGCGATCACGGCCCGGACCGCCGCGACGCCAGCCGCCGCGGCCCCGGCCACGCGATCGGCTACCTGCCCGAGCGCGCGCCGCTGTACGACGCGCTGACCGTCGACCATTACCTGCAGTTCGTCGCCCGCTGCAAGGGCCTGCGCGGCGAGGCGCTGCGCGCCGACGTCGATCGGGCGGTCCGCGCTTTCGACCTCGACGGCGTGCGGCGCAGCGCGATCGGGCGCCTGTCGAAGGGCTTCCGGCAACGGGTCGGTCTCGCGCAGGCGATCCTCGGCGACCCGTCGGTGCTGCTGCTCGACGAGGCCACCAACGGCCTGGACCCGATGCAGATCGTCGAGGCGCGCCGGATGATCCGCGCGGCCGCGCGCGGCCGCGCCGTCGTCTTCAGCAGCCACCTGATGCAGGAGGTGCAGGCGCTGTGCACGCGTGCGCTGATCCTGCGCCGCGGCCGGCTGATCGCCGACGTTCCGCTGGACACCGACGGACAAGCGTTCGGCGCCGCAACGGTCGCGCTGCGCTGGCGAGGGGCGGACGAGGCCGCGCTGCGCGCAGTCGTCGCGGCGATCGGCTCGGTCGAGGGCGTGGCCGGCGTGGCGGTCGACGATCGCGATGGCGCTGACGACGCCTGCGGCAGTGGTGACTCCGGCAGTGGTGACTCCGCCAGCAACGATGACCAGGGTAGTGGCGACTCCACCAGCGGCGACCGCGCCGCCCGCGATGCGGCGCCGCATCGCACGCGGCGGCTCGTCGTCCGCTACGCGTCGGCGCCCGCGCACCTCGACCCGCTGTTGCGCGCGGCGCTCGCGCACGGCCACGTCGTCGAGGCCCGCCCGTTGTCGACGAGCGTCGAAGACCTGTTGATCGACGCGGTGCGGCGCAGCGACGCCGGGGCGGAGCCTCTCGCATGACAGGCCTGGGAGCCGTCGTCCAGAAGGAGCTGCGCGAGTACTTCGCGACGCCGATCGCGCTGGTCGTCGTCGCGACGTTCTGGGCGCTGTGCGGCTACCTGTTCAGCTTCGCGCTGTTCTTCGTCAGCACGACGCAGATGGTCGGCTCGTTCCACAACATGATGATCCTGCTGCTGCTCGTGATGCCGCTGCTGACGATGCGCATCTTCGCCGAGGAGAACAAGACCGGTACGATCGAGCTGCTGCTGACGCTGCCGCTGTCGGACGCGGCCACCGTGCTCGGCAAGTACCTGGCTGGCCTGCTGGTGCTGGCGCTGATGCTGGCCGGCACCGCCACCGCCGTGATCCCGCTGGCGCTGTACGGCGATCCCGACTACGGCCCGATCGTCGGCGGCTACCTCGGCACCTTCGCGTTCGGCGCGATGTTCCTGGCGATCGGCATGGCGGTGTCCAGCGGCTGTTCGAACCAGATCGTCGCGGCGCTGATCACCTGGACGCTGCTGGTGCTGCTGTGGTTCATCGATTACCCGGCCGCGCTGGACGTCGCGCCGTCGCTGTCGGCCGCGCTGCTGCACCTGTCGCTGTCGGCGCAGCACGTCGACCTGATCCGCGGCGTGCTGTCGGGCAGCGCGCTCGTTTATTTCGCCAGCGTCATCGTGCTGTCGCTGGTCATCGCCGCGCAGATGCTGCGCCTGCGCCGGATGCGCTGGCGGGCGGGATGGACCGGATTTCGCGTGCTGCTGCCGATCGCGACGATCGCCAGCGTGCTGGTCGCCGTCAACCTGTGGAGCTATCGCCATCTGGGCCGCATCGACCTGACGCGCGCAGGCGTCTACACGATCAGCGACGACACGCGCCGCGTGCTGGCCGGCATCGACGAACCCGTTCGCATCACCTGGTTCTACGACCTGCGCAACAAGAGCATGGTCGACGCGCTCGCGCTGCTCGACCAGTACGCGCGGGCCAATCCGCGGATCCGGGTGCGCGGGGTCGACCCTTCGGTGCATCCGGCCGAGGCGCGCCGCCATGACATCCAGTTCGCCGGCAGCGCAGTGATCGAGAGCGGCCAGCGGCGACTGACCGTCAACGGCGGTACCGAGACGGACTTCACCAACGCGCTGATCCGCGTCACGTCACGCGTCGTGCAGACGATCTGCTTCACGCACGGCCACGGCGAGGCCAATCCGTTCAGCCTCAAGGAGCTGGACGATCCCGAGGACCACGACAAGGACGAGAACCTGGTCGCTCGTGTCGAGATCCACGAACGCCACGGGCTGGGCATGGCCCGCGACGCGCTCGAGACGCTCGGCTACCGGATCCGCCCGCTGCTGCTCGTCAAGGACGCCGAGACGCTGGACGACTGCGATCTGATCGTCGTCGCCGGTCCGCGACGCGCGCTGGCCGAGGTCGACACGCGCCGGCTGCTCGCTTACCTGGATCGCGGCGGCGGCGTGCTCGCGCTGCTCGAACCGCAATCGCCGCACGGCCTGCAGCCGATCCTCGATCGCTACGGCATCGCCTGGCACGCGCGCGAAGTGATCGACGACGGCCATCACTACCGCAGCGACCCGTCGTCCCCGGCCAGCAGCGACTACCCGCGCCACCGCATCACGCGCGGGCTGCCGCTGACGTTCTTTCCGGGCGTCGGCTCGTTCACGCCGGCGCCGGGCGGACTCGCGGACGGCGTGTCGGTGACGCCGCTGGTGCTCAGCAGCGATCGCTCGTACCCGCGCGAACAGCCGGACGACGTCGGCGCGCGCACGCTGATGCTGCTGGCCACTCGCCGCGTCGGCGACGTGCCGGTGCCCGAAGGCGGACGGCAGGCGCGCCTGCTGCTGGCCGGCGATGCCGATTTCGCGAACAACAGCCATTTCGCGCTGATGGGCAACGGCGCGCTGTTGATCAACGCGATCAACTTCCTCGCGCAGCAGGACGCGCTGATCGACATCCGTCCGCGCCACTACGAAACGCGCAGCGTCCAGTTGACCAACCGGCAGATGCGGGCCGTGTTCTTCGTCAGCTCGGTGCTGCTGCCGGCGCTGGCGCTGGCGTTCGGCGCGTGGACCTGGTGGCGGCGGCGATGAACGGCGGCATGACGATGACGAACCGGAGCCGCCGATGAGCGAGCGCCTGCGGACGATCGTCTGGCTGCTGGTGCTCGTCGCCGGCATCGGCGCGACGGCCGTGCAATGGGACGACCCGGACGCTCCGGACGTCCATGACGCCGGTGAAGCCGAGGCCGCCGGCGCGGCCGCTCCCCGCGCTGGCGCGCATGGCCACGCGCATGACGACACGCATCGCCCGGCGAGGTTGTTCGCATGGGACGTGCCCGACGTCGCCGCGCTGACGATGAGCGGCGGCGGACGTTCGCGGCGCTTCGTCGCCGATGAGCGGGGCTGGCGCGAGGTCGACGCCGGCGGCGTGGCCGTCCCCGACACGGACGGTACCCCCGCCTTCGACGCCGCCGCCTATCTGTCGCTGTTCTCGCAGGCACGGGCCGATCGCGTGCTGGCACCGGCCGCGCATGCGGCCCGCGCGCCCGACGATGCCGATCATGCGCCGGGCGTCGAGCGCGCCGGTAGTGCCAGTGCCGATAAGGCTGGCCATGCTGGCGCCGACCCCGCGGACGATCCGTACGACCTGGCGTCGCCCGCGCTGCGCCTCGACGTCGTCGGGCGCGACGACCAGCCGCTCGCGCGCATCACCGTCGGCGCGCGCACGCCCGACGGCTATGGCCGCTACGTGCGCCTGGCGTCGCGTGACGCGGTGCTGATCGTGCCCGAGTATCAGTTCCGCCCGGCGATGGAGGCGCTGCGCATCGGCGAGGGTCGTTAGGGTCTGCTTACACTAAGCGAAAGGCGACCGCGTCACCCTCCGGGGGCGCCGGTGCCCCCCACCCCCATGCGCTTCAGATCCGCGGTCACCCGCGGAATCGTCATCATCGTGCTGGCGACCGCCATCAGCAGCAGCGCGGTGAACGTCGCGTTGGTGATCAGGCCCTTGTCGAGCAGCACGTTCGAAAAGACGATCATGATCAGCGCCTTGGTCTGCAGCAGCCAGCCGATCACCCGGGTCTCGCGCGCCGACCAGCCGAGCAGCCGGCCCGCTATCCGCATGCCGAGCAGCTTGCCGGCCACGGAGACGACGAGCAGCAGCGCCGCCGCAGCCAGCACCGCGACGCCGCCGGTCTGCCAATCGGTCCGCAGTCCGGTGTTCAGGAAATAGACCGGCATCACGATCAGCAGCAGGTTGTGGCGCAGCCGGTCCATGTCGTCCTGCCCCAGCCAGTCGGCGTCGATCACGGCGCCCGCCAGGAACGCGCCCACCATGTAGTGCAGCCCCGCCCAGTCCGACCCCAGGCCGCATGCGAGCAGCCACACCAGGCTCGCGTACCAGCGATCCGCGAGCGGGATCGCGCGCATCAACCGGCGGAACAGCAGCGCCGAGATCGCGAACACGACGAAGAAGGCGATCTGCTTGCCGACGCGCGCCCAGTCCATCAGGATCACCGCCAGCACGCCCCAGATCGCGATGTCGTCCAGGCTCGCATAGCGCAGGATCCGCTGACCCAGCGGCTCGCGCAGCATCCGCAGCTTTTCCATCAGCAGGATCAGGATCGGCAAGGCCGTCACCGCGCACGACATGCCGATGCCCAGCAGGAACTGCCACGGCTGCGCGTTCGGCCCGATCCAACCCGGCCAGGCCAGCAGCAGCGCGCCCGCCAGCATACCCAGCACCAGCGGCACGCCGAGCGCCAGCCCCGCGGTAATGCCGCTCTCGCGCCGGTCGCGCCAGGCTTGCCGCAGGTCCAGCTCGACGCCGGCGATCCAGACGAAGATCATGACCGACCACTGCGCGACGCCGGACAGCGCCTGCTCGACCTCGGCGGTGAAGACGAACCGGTAGTAGTCGGGAAACGCCGCGCCCAGCACGCCGGGGCCGAGCGCGATGCCGGCCAGGATCTGCACGACGACCAGCGGCGCGTAGTAGTCGGTGCCGCCCAGCCGCCAGATCAGGTACGGGATGCTGAAGACCATCAGCATCGCGATCAGGAGGATCTCGGAAAAAGACATCCGGCGCGCCGATCAGTCCTCGTCGAACCCGACGAACACCGCCGCCTCGTCGACCCCCTTGCGGCGCGACACGACCGCGTTGGCCGGAAAGCCGTCGTCCGGGTAACCCATCGCGACGCAGATCATGATGACCTGGTCGTCCGGAATCCGCGCGTGCTCGCGCACGACCGGCGTCTGCATGATGCCCTGGCTGTTGATCACGCAACCGAGCCCGCGCGACCAGGCGGCGTTGACCAGCGCGTTGACGACGCCGCCGCAGTCGAACGGTCCCATGTCGCCGCCATGGATCGAGCGGTCATAAGTGACGGCGATCGACACCGGCGCGTCGAACTGGCGAAACCCGCGCAGCACCCAGTCTTCGCGGCGGGCCTTATCGTGCCGCTCGATGCCCATCGCGCCGAACAACTGCTTGGCCACGTCGATCTGCCGCTCGCGATGCTTGCCGCCGTATTCGCCGTGGCTGCGGATCTCGCGCGACGACGGGACGCCCGCCAGGTTGCGCTCGACGTTGCCGCGGCGGATCCGATCGAGCGGCTCGCCGGTGATCACGTAGAAGCTCCAAGGCTGCGTGTTGTACGAAGACGGCGCGCGGATCGCCAGCTCGAGCACCTCCCTGATGACCGACTTGGGCACCGGCTCGCGCAGGAAACCGCGGATGCTGCGACGACCGAGCACGACGTCGTCATAGGCGATCGGCTCGGCGGCGGGGACGGAATCGGCAACGGCACTCAACGCGGGTCTCCTGGAAAGTCGTGATCCGAAGCCCCCCATCTTAGCGCGAGCGGCTGATCTCGGCCTTCGAGCCGAAATCAGTACACTGCATACGCCGAACCCGATCACCGCCCGCCTTCATGCCGCCGGACCCTTCGTCACCGCCCGCCGATCCCGCCTTTCCGAAGGCTGCCGCTCCGGTCGCCCCCGCCGTGTCCGCGTCGCGGCGGCCGTCGGGCGCGTCGAGGCTGCGGGCGGCGATGCGCGTGCTGCTCAGCTCGTATTTCACCAACGGCCTGACGGTGGCGTTCGGCTACCTGATGATCTCGGGCGGCCTGCACGCGGCGCTGGGCGCGGCCGCGAGCGCCTCGGCCGGCGTGGGCGTGATCGTCGTGTCGGTGTGCGACCAGCCCGGGCCGCGGCGCGGCAAGTTCCGGCAGATGCTGCCCGGGCCGCTGCTGGCTTTGCCGCTGCTGCTGGGCGTCCTGCATCTGCATGGTCATCCGCTGGAGCTGGGCCTGCTGCTGGTGCCCGCGACGTTCCTCGCTTTCCTGGGGATGGCCTGGGGCAAGCGCGGCATTCCGATCGCCATGGCGGTGATGCTGGCGATGATCTTCGCGATGGCGACGCCGGGCAGCGCCGATTGGTGGACGGCGCTCGAGCACGGCGCCTATTTCGCGCTGGGCGCGACGCTGTACGTCGTCTACGCGGTGCTGGTCAACCTGGCGCTGAACACGCGCTACCGGACGCTGTCGATGGTCGACCTGCTGCTGGCGATGGCATCGCTGATGCGCACGCAGGCGCAGCAATTCGAACCGATCGGTCCGCTCGGCGACGTGCGCGAGCAGCCGGCGCCGGTCCAGGGCCGGCTGCTGGCCGCGCAGGCCACGCTGGCCGACCAGTTGCAGGCGACCCGCGACCTGGTGCTCGAATCGCCGCGCACGCCGCGCCGCCAGCGGCTGGCCGGCATGCTGCTGGCGATCCTCGAGATCCGCGACCACCTGGTGGCCAGCGAGCTGGACCTCGAGACGCTGCGCAGCGATCCCGAGCGGGGGTCGCCGCTGCGCACGCTGCGCCGGCTTTTCGAGGAGTTGGCCCGCGAGACCGAGTCGATCGCCGACGCGCTGCTGCTCGGCCGGCTGCCGCCGTCGCAGGTCGACCATGGTCCGCCGCTCGACGCGCTGGGCCATGATGCGTCGCAGCCGGTGCTGCTGCGCGGGCTAGCCACCCGCCTGACCCACCTGAACAACGAGCTGCTGGCGCTGAACCGACTCGCTCGCGGCGAGCAGGCGCCGGATCTGGCGGCCGTGCGCGCGAACTGGCAGCTCTTCGTCAGTCCGACCTCGTGGTCGCTGGCGCCGTTCCTCGCGCTGTGGCACTGGGACGCGCCGCCGCTGCGCCACGCGATCCGGGCGGCGCTGGCGGTCGCCACCGGCTACGCGATCGCGGTGCTGCTGCCCTGGGGCTCGCACGAATACTGGATCCTGCTGACGATCGTCGTCGTGCTGCGAGGCAGCCTCGCGCAGACGCTGGAGCGGCGCAACAGCCGCGTGGGCGGCACGCTGCTCGGCTGCGTCGTGGCGCTGGGCGTGCTCGCCAGCGTCCACGAGCCCTATGAATTGCTGATCGCGATCACGATCGCGCAGGCGATCTCGCACGGCTTCGCCGCGCGGCGCTACCTGATCGCGTCGATCGGCGCGACGGTGCTGGGCCTGATCCAGGCCCATACGCTGAACAACGGCGTGACGCCCGAGTTCGCGTTGTTCGAGCGCGTGGCCGACACGCTGATCGGCGCCGGCGTCGCCTGGGCGTTCTCGTACGTGCTGCCGAGCTGGGAGCGCAACCAGTTGTCCGGACTCGTTCGCCGCGTGCTGGCCGCGCAGGCGCGCCACGCGAAGCTGGCGCTGGCGCTCAAGCCGCTGCACGACGTCGACAGCGCCGACAACCTGGCGTGGCGGCTCGCCCGGCGCGAAGCGTTCGACAGCCTGTCCGCCCTGGTCCTGGCCACGCAGCGCTCGCTGGTCGAGCCGCGCGCCGTGCGGCCGCCGCTGGCCGACCTCGAAACGCTGCAGATGCATTGCTACCAGTTCCTCGCTCAGATGAGCGCGGTCAAGAGCATGCTGGTGCTGCGGCGCGACTGGCTGACGCCGGCCGACGTCGAGCGCGCGCTCGGGCAGGCCGGCGCGCGGATCGAGCGGGCGCTGCTGGGGGAAACCGCCGCGGCGAACTCGTCGGGCTCGGCGCCCTCAGTCCCTACGGCGAACCCGGCCCGTCCGGCAAGCCCGGCAAACATGACGAACCCGGCAAACGCGACGGATTCGGCAGTCCCGGCGGGCTCGACCGTCTCGATCGGCCCGACGGATCTGGCCCCTCCGGCGGACCCGCTGGCCTCCTCGCCGGACGAACCGGACCAGCCGGTCGGCGCCCCGATGACTGAGGCCCCGGCCGCCGCACCAGCCGCACCAGCCGCACCAGCCGCACCAGCCGCACCAGCCGCACCAGCCGCACCTACAGCACCTACAGCACCTACAGCACCGGCAACACCGGCGGCGCCGGCGGACGAGCCCGTCGCCACGCCGATGCTGCCGTCGGCCGGCGTCACCGGGCTGCCCGATCCGTTCGAACGCGACGTGACGCCATGGCTCGTGCGCCGGCTGGCGCTCGCCGGACGGCTGGCCGAGCAGATCGGCGAGGACGCGCAACGCGTGCGATCGCAGATCGGGCGGCGCGGCGCGTAGCGCGACGTCCGGCAAGCGAGCGCCCGGCCGTGCGCACGGCATCCTGGCGGCCCCGCCGGCCGCCGGGGCGCGTCATCGCCAAAGGCGCGTCACTGCCGGGGCGTTCGCACGCTGCGCGGCAGCGCGCACGGATAGTTGGTGCGGAACGGATTGATGTCCAGGCCGCCGCGCCGCGTATAGCGCGCATGCACCGACAGCCGGGTCGGCTTGCAGCGCGCCATGATGTCCATGTGGATGCGCTCGACGCAGTGCTCGTGGAACTCGTTGTGGTTGCGAAAGCTGACCAGGTACTGCAGCAGGCGCTCGTGGTCGATCGGCCGCCCGTAGTAGTGGATCGCGACGCTGCCCCAGTCGGGCTGCCCGGTCACCGGGCAATTGGTCTTGAGCAGGTCCGAGGTCAGCGTCTCCTCGTGCGGCGCGATCAGTTCGTCGTCGACCTTCAGCAGCTCGGGCGCCGGCTCGTAGACCTCGCACTCGATGTCGAGCCGGTCCAGCGAGATCGCGCCGTTGCCGCCTATCGCCAGGAGCCTGACGCCGTCCAGGTCCGCCAGCGGGCGCAAGACGACGCCGATCGTGCTGCCGCAGGCGGCCGCCAGGTCGCGCTGCAGCGTCGCGCGCACTTCGTCGGCGCCGGCGAAACGGGTCCCGTTGAAACTGTTCAGGTAGAGCTTGAAGCTCTTGGATTCGACGATGTTCGGCGACTCGGCGGGCACCACGCATTCGAGCAGCATCACCTGCGGGCGGCCGCGCGCGTTGAGCCAGCCGAAGTCATAAGCGGTCCACTGGTCAGCGCCGAAGAACGGCGGCGCGCCGTCGATACCCAGGCCGCGCCGCTGCGGCGCGCGCGCGATCGGAAAGAGCAGCGACGCATCGTAGCGATCGACGTACGGACTGGATTTGCCCAGCGGCGAATCGACGAGGTCGCCGGCGCTGGGAGCCGCGTCGGGGCGGCGGTCGGATTCGCTCATCGGCCTATGATAACTTGCAGCGCCGTGCCAGCCGAGGAGGCCTCGATGAGACGTGATTTCCTGCGATCGGCGATCAGCGCGGCCGTCGCCGCCGCCGCCGGCGTGCGGGCCGGTATCGCCGACGAGCGCGGGCCGGTACCCGGCGAACCGGCCGGCTCGGCCCCCACCGCCTCGACGTCGGCCGCGACCAACTCGACCGGGCCGGCCAACTCGACCGGGCCGGCCGCCGCGAACGACGCCGGCAGCGCCGCTGGCGCGAGCGCGGCGCTGCTGTCGCCGCTGTATCCGCAGGCCAACCGGCACCGCGCGGTGCTCGACCTGTCCGGCCTGTGGGCGTTCCAGGCCGATCCGCAGCAGCGCGGCGAACGCGAGCGCTGGTTCGAGCGACTGCCGTCGCCGCGGACGATCGCCGTGCCCGGAAGCTGGAACGAGCAGTACCCGGACCTGGACGGTTACCTGGGTCCGGCCTGGTACTGGCGCGAGATCGAGCTGCCGGCGGACTGGGCCGGCCGGCGGCTGCGGCTGCGCTTCGGCTCGGCGACCTGGCGGGCGCGCGTCTGGCTCGACGGACGCCCGCTGGGCGAGCATGGCGGCGGCCATCTGCCGTTCGAGTTCGACCTGGGCGTGCTGGCGCCCGACGCGGTCGACCCGCCGCCGCGCCGGATCCTGGCCGTCGAGGTCGACAACACGCCATCGCCGTCGCGCGTGCCGCCCGGCGCGATCGGCGGCGACGGCGGCAATTACCCGAACGTCGCTTATGACTTCTATCCTTATGCCGGCCTGCATCGGCAGGTGTGGCTGACGGCGCTGCCCGACCCGGCGATCGAGGATTTCCGGATCACGACGCAGCGGATCGCCGCGGCGGATCGGGCTAGCGCGCGCGTGTCGTTGCGCGTGCGGGCGCGGGCCGGCTGGTCCGGCACGGGCCGGGCCCGGCTGTGGTCGCCGCCGCCCGCGGCCCATGGCGATACGCGCGAGGCCGCGCCGGCGCCCGATCGCGCACCGGCCGGCGAGCAGCGGCTGCGCTTCGCCGGCGGCGAGGCGCAAACGAGCTTCGACGTGCCGATGCCGCGCTGGTGGTCGCCCGACGACCCGGCGCTGTACCGGTTGCGGATAGAGCTGCACGACGCCGACGGCCGGCCGGTCGATGCCTACGAGGACGAGGTCGGCCTGCGCACGATCGAGGTCCGCGGCGACCGCCTGCTGCTGAACGACGCGCCGATCCAGTTGCGCGGCTTCGGGCGGCACGAGGACTTTCCGGCCAACGGCCGCGGGCTGAACACCTCGGTGGCGGTGCAGGACCTGGCGCTGATCCGCTGGGTCGGCGGCAACTCGTTCCGGACCAGTCATTACCCGTATTCGGAAGAGACGATGCGGCTGGCCGACCGCGAAGGCCTGCTGGTCATCGACGAGGTGCCGGCGGTCGGTCTGTTCTTTTCGGACGCGCAGCCGCTGATCGACGCCCGGCTGGCCCAGGTGCGCCGCCAGGTCGACGAGCTGATCGCGCGCGACAAGAACCGCGCCTGCGTGATCATGTGGTCGCTGGCCAACGAACCGATGGACGACGGCTACGTCGCCGGCGCGATGCGCGGCAAGGTCGACGGCGGCGACGGCTACAAGGCGCGCGGACGACGGTTCTTCGACGAGTTGTTCGCGCACGCGCGCTCGCGCGACGACACGCGGCCGCTGACGATCGCCCACGCGCCGTTCAGCGACGGTTCGTGGCAGGCGCACTCGGACGTGCTGTGCCTGAACCGCTACGGCGGCTGGTACGACAACCACGGGCGCCTCGACCAGGCGATGCCCGGCATCGTCGACGAACTCGAGTCGCTGCACCGGCGCACCGGCAAGCCGATCATGCTGTCGGAGTTCGGCGCCGACGCGATCGCCGGTATGCACGCGGTCGGCGACGGCATCTGGAGCGAGGAATACCAGGCGCGGATGATCGGCCGCTACCTGGACCTGGCCGAAACGCGCCCGTGGATCGTCGGGCTGCACGTCTGGAACCTGGCCGATTTCCGGACCGCGCAGGCGCTGGGCCGGCCCGGCGGTTTCAATCACAAGGGCGTGTTCACGCGCGACCGGCGCCCGAAGATGGCCGCGCATCTGCTGCGCTCGCGCTGGCGGACGTCACCGTGATGCCCGCCGCCCGCAAACCCTCTCGGATCCGCCGCGCGAACGCCAGCGCATGCGCGCCGTCGCCGTGCAGGCAGACGGTCTGCGCGTTGATCGGCACCACGGTGCCGTCGAGCGCGCGCACGCTGCGTTCGCGCACCATTCGCAGCGTCTGGTCCAGCGCCTGCCGCTCGTCGTCGATCAGCGCGCCCGGCGTTCCGCGCCGCACCAGGCTGCCGTCGGCGTTGTAGCCGCGATCGGCGAACACCTCTTCGGCGACGCGCAGCCCGGCGGCGCGGGCGGCCGCGATCGATTCGCTGTTGGCCAGCCCGAACAGCACCAGCGTCGGGTCGAAGTCGCGAACCGCGCGCGCGATCGTCGCCGCCAGCGCCGGATCGCGCGCCGACTGGTTGTACAGCGCGCCGTGCGGCTTGACGTGCGCGAGCCGTCCGCCGCGGGCACGGACGATCGCGTCGAGCGCGCCGACCTGGGCCAGCACCGTCGCGTAGACCTCGTCGGCCGGCAACCGCATCTCGCTGCGCCCGAAACCGGCGCGGTCGACGAAGCTCGGGTGCGCGCCGATCGCGACGCCGCGCGCGAGCGCGCCGTCGACGGTGCGAAGCATCGTCGCCGCGTCGCCGGCGTGGCCGCCGCAGGCGATGTTGGCGGACGTGACCAGCGCCAGCAACGCCTCGTCGGTGTCGCAGCCTTCGCCCAGGTCGGCATTCAGATCGACGCGCAGCGCGTCGCCGGCGGATGTGTTCATGACGAGTCTCCGTTGTCGATCGGCGCGGCGGCAGCCGGCGCGAGGGCAGGATCGGCGGCGGCCGGACCGGGCGCCGCGCGGCGGGACGATCCGGGCTCGCGGCCGAGCCGCGAATCGATGATGCCGGCCATCTCGTCCAGGTAGCTGTACGCCAGGCGCAGCGCGGCGCGCGCCTGCGCGAGATCGCATTCGACGAAGCGCAGCCGCGCGCCGAAGCGCACCTGCGCGACGACCGGCAGATCGGCGCTGACGACGACGCCGATCTTCGGGTAGCCGCCGGTGGTCTGCGCGTCGGCCATCAACACGATCGGCTGGCCGTCCGGCGGCACCTGGATGACGCCGGGCAGCACGCCGTGCGACAGCAGGTCGCGCGAACGCGCCTTCAGGCGCACGAGCGTCGGCCCACCGAGCCGATAGCCGATCCGGTTGCTGCGCGCGCTGACCTCCCAATCCTCTTGGACGAGCAGCCGGCGCGAGACCAGGCTGAAATCCTCCCATTCGGGCCCGGGCACGAAGCGCACCGGCACCGCGGGCGAGCGGCCGCCCGCCGCGGCCTTCGGCCAGAACCATTCGGGCGCGCGCACGCCGAACGGCCGGCCGAGCGGCACGCCGTCGCGATCGCGCGCGTCCGGCGCCTGCGCGAGGCCGCCGGTGCCGACCGGCAATCGATCGCCGTCGACGAGCAGGCGCCCCTGCAGGCCCCCGAACCCGGATTTCAGGTCGGTGCTGCGCGAACCGAGCACCTCGGGCACCTCGATGCCGCCCGACACCGCCAGGTACGTGTGCAGGCCGACGTCGCCGAGCGGCCGGATCGGGTTCAGCGTCAGCGTCCGGCCGGCCTCGATCCGGTAGCTCCACCAGCAGCGGATCGGCGCGCCGTCGTCGAGCCGGCCGTCCAGCCCGGCGCCGGCCAGCGCGATCCGCGCCGGCCGGTCGAAGCGCAGCCGGACCGGGGCCAGGCTGATCTCGAGCGCCGCGGCGTCTCGCCGGTTGCCGACCAGCAGGTTGGCCAGCGACAGCGACGTGGTATCGAGCGCGCCGGCCGCCGTGACGCCGAGCGCGCGCCACCCCGACCGGCCGCCATCCTGGACCGAGGTCATCGGTCCGGCGCGCAGGACTTCGATCATGGCGCGCTCCGCGAGTCCGGACCGTCCGAACCGTCGGGGCCATCCGCGCCCGCAGGCGAACCCAGCGAGTCGACCGGCACGAAGCGCACCCGGTACCCGGCCGTCATCAGGCTCGGCGGCTCGCGGTCGGGCGCGAAGAGCACGGCGTCGGACCGGCCGATCAGGTTCCATCCGCCCGGCGAGCGGGCCGGATAGATCGTCGTCTGCGAACCGCCGATCGCGACGCTGCCCGCCGGCACGTCGGTACGCGGCGTCGCCCGCCGCGGCGTGGCCAGCCGCGGGTCGAGCCCGCCCAGATACGCGAATCCGGGCTGGAAGCCCATGCAGAACACCGTGTATTCGGCGCCCGCGTGCCGCTCGATGACCTCTTCGGGCGACATCCGCGCGTGGCGCGCGACGTCGTCGAGGTCCGGACCGCCGTCGCCGCCGTAGACGACCGGAATCTCGATCAGCGGGCCCGGTTCGGCGCCGGTGACGCGCAGGCCCGACCACGCGCGATCGACGCGCGCGCGCAGCGCGTCGGCATCGGCCGACAGCGCGTCGAACACCAGCAGCAGGTTGTTGACGCCGGGCACGGCCTCGGCCACGTCGGTCCAGCCGCCGGCCTGACGCGCCAACGCCCAGATCCTGCGCTGCGTGTCGAGCGAGGCCGCGCCGCCGGTCTCGCACAGCAGCGCGCGATCGCCGAGCGGATGGATGCGAAGGCTCACCGTCATGTCTTGATACAACTCGTCCGAACTCGATACACCTGAACCGCCCCGTTGTCCGTATCGTGGGTGTCGACAGCGGGGTTGCTGTCGCTCGGGTCCGCGATCCCGGTCGCGGCCTGACAAGGAGCAGACGATGAGAACCGGTACCGCGAGCGCCCGCTTCAAGGGCGCGATCAAGGCGATTCTAGCCGCAGGCGCGCTGGCCTCGTTGGGCGCATGCGCCGTGGTGCCCGTCGGCCCGCCCGGCTATGGCTACGACGGCGCGTACGCCGGCCCGGCCGTGGTCGCGCCGGTGCCGTTGGTGGTTCCCAGCGCCTCGATCTACTTCGGCCGTAGCTGGGGCGGACCACGCCGGCCCTATCCGCGCCACGGATACCCGGGCTGGGGAGACGGACCGCGCCGCTGGTAGCGGCTCCGCCGACGCCCGGCCACGGCCGCCGGCGTCCACCGGCGCCGGCGCGATCTTCGCGTGAACGGGTTCGGGCCTCTGTTCACGCTAGTCCTTCGAACCCGGCGCCAGTTTCCGCAGCAGGCGCTGCTGCGACTGGCGCGGAATGCCCCGGCGCCCGTGCCGGCGCGCATAGCGTCCGTCGCCGTCCATGATCCAGGCCGATACGTTGTCGGCCAGATGCTCCTGGATCGCCTCGTCGATCACGCGGGTCTTCAAGCGGCGATCGCGCACCGGGAACGCCACCTCGACCCGCCGCAGCAGGTTCCGGTCCATCCAGTCGGCCGACGACAGCCAGACGTCGCGCCGGCCGTCGTTCCAGAAGTAGTAGACGCGGCTGTGCTCGAGAAAGCGGCCGACGATCGAGCGCACGCGGATGTTCTCCGACAGGCCGGCGATCCCCGGCCGCAACGCGCAGACGCCGCGCACGATCAGGTCGATGCGCACGCCCGCCTGGCTCGCCTCGTACAAGGCCTCGATGACCGTCGGTTCGAGCAGCGCGTTGACCTTGGCGGCCAGGTAGGCCTTCTTGCCGGCCAGCGCATGGTCGCGCTCGCGGCGGATCGCGGCCAGCACCGAGTCGTGCAGCGTGAACGGCGCCTGCAGCAGCGCGTTGAGCGCGCGCGCCTGGCCGACGCCGGTCAGGCGGCGAAACACCTCGTGGACGTCGGCGCATAGCACCGGATCGGCCGACAGCAGCCCGAAATCCTCGTACAGCCGGGCCGTGCGCGGGTGGTAGTTGCCGGTCCCCAGGTGCACGTAGCGCCGCAGCGCCTCGCCGCCCGCGTCGCCGATCCCGCCGCCGGCGGCGACGGCACCCTCGCGCGCGCCGCCAGCCGGCTTCTCGCGCCGCAGCACCATCGCCATCTTCGCGTGCGTCTTGTGGCCGACGACGCCGTAGACGACGTGCGCGCCGACCTGCTCGAGCCGCGCGGCCCAGTTGATGTTGGTCTCCTCGTCGAAGCGGGCCATCAGCTCGACGACGACGGTGACCTCCTTGCCGGCGCGGGCCGCGCCGACCAGCGACTCCATCAGCGCCGAATCGGCGCCGGTCCGGTAGACGGTCTGCTTGATCGCCACGACGCGCGGATCGGTGGCGGCGCTGGCCAGGAACCGCATCACCGGCTCGAACGATTGGTACGGATGGTGCAGCAGGATGTCGCGGCGCGCGACCGCGGCGAACAGGTCGTCGCCGCGCAGATCGACCGGCACCGAAGGTTCGAACACCGGGAACTTCAGGTCCGGGCGATCGACGAGGTCGATGAGCTGCGCGAGACGATTGAGGTTGACCGGGCCGTCGACGCGAAAGCAGTCGTCGTTGTTCAACTCGAACTCGCGCAGCAGCCGATCGATCACCGGTTCCGGACAGCCGGCCGACACCTCGAGCCGCACCGCGTCGCCATAGTGGCGCTGCGGCAGCTCGCCCTGCAGCGCGACGCGCAGGTCGGTGATGTCCTCGTCGTCGACGAACAGCTCGCTGTTGCGCGTGACGCGGAACTGGTGGATCGAACGGACGTGCATGCCCTGGAACAGCCGGCTGGCGAACTTCTGCACGAACGAGGTCAGCAGCACCACGCCGCAGGGGTAAGCGGACAATCCCGCCGGCATGCGGATCAACCGCGGCAGCAGCCTGGGCGCCTGGATGATGGCGATCCCGGCGCGGCGTCCGAACGCATCCCTGCCTTCGAGCTCGACGATGAAGTTCAGGCTCTTGTTGAGGATGCGCGGAAACGGGTGCGCCGGATCGAGCGCGATCGGCGTCAGCAGCGGCTCGATCTCGGTCATGAAGACCTGCTCGGCCCAGCGCGCCTGCGCGTCGTCCCAGGTCGGGCCGGTATGCAGCGCGATCCCTTCGCGTTCGAGCAGCGGCAGCAACTCGTCGTTGAGCAAGCGGTATTGGCGGTCGACCAGCCGATCGACTCGGCGCGAAACCTCGATCAGCGTCTGGCGCGCGTTCTGCGCGTCGGCCAGGCCGGCGAAGACCAGCTCCTTGAGCTCGGCGACGCGCACCTCGTAGAACTCGTCGAGGTTGCTCGACACGATCGTCACGAAACGCAGCCGTTCGAGCAGCGGCGTACCCGGATCCTCGGCCTGGGCCAGCACGCGTTCGTTGAACGCCAGGATGCCGAGCTCGCGGTTCAGGTAACGTTCGGGGTCCGGACCTCGCGCCGGAGCGGGTTCGGGGTCGACATCGAACGGGGACGCGGCATCTCGGGTCATCCGCTCGAGTTTACCGCCGCCATGTGAAAAATCGATGACGCGGGGCGATCGCGCACTTCTGCGATACTTCGCGGATCCGTCCTTGCAGCGCGACACGACCGCCCGGCATCGCCTGGTAGAGCGCCCGATCATCGATTCCGTCCCCGTCCCCGTTCCATGACTGACCGCCGCCTGCTAGCCGCCGTTGATCTGGGTTCGAACAGCTTCAGGCTGCTGATCGGACGCATCGAAGCCTCCCGCGCCGGCGAGCAGGTCCGCCCGATCGACGCGCTGAAGGAATCGGTGCGGCTGGCGGCCGGGCTGCGCGCCGACGGCTCGCTGGACGACGCGTCGCAGCGCCGCGCGATCGAGGCGCTGCGACGCTTCGGCGAGCGCCTGCGTTCATTCAGCCCCGATACCGTTCGCGCGGTGGCGACCAACACGTTTCGCATCGCGCGCAACGGGCGGCGGCTGCTCGAGACCGCGCAGGCCGCGCTCGGCTTCCCGATCGAGGTCATCTCCGGCTACGAGGAGGCGCGGCTGATCTACCTGGGCGCCGCGCACGCGATGGCGGTCGACGGGCGGCGGCGCATCGTCGTCGACATCGGCGGCGGATCGACCGAATGCATCATCGGCCGCGACTACGAACCGCTGGCGCTCGAATCGACCGCCGTCGGCTGCGTGTCGCTGTCCGAGCGCTTCTTTCCGAACGGCAACGTCGACCGCCAGAGCTTCACGCGCGCGTGCTTCGCGGCGCGCGACGTCATCGCCCCGATCTCGCTCGCCTATCGCGGGCTCGGCTGGGACTACGCGGCCGGCTCGTCCGGCACCGCGAAAGCGCTGTGGCAGGCGCTGCAGGCCAACCGCGGCGAGTCGCAGATCACGCGGGACGGCCTGGCCTGGCTCGGCGAGGTGCTGGTGCGCGCCGGCCACGCCGACCGGGTCAAGCTCGAGGGCTTGAAGGCCGAGCGCCGGCCGGTGCTGGCCGGCGGGCTCGCGGTGATGACCGCGGTCTTCGAGGAGCTGGGCATCGAGTCGATGGCCTACTGCAGCGGCGCGCTGCGCCAGGGCGTGCTGTACGACCTGCTGGGCCGCAGCCATGGCGCGGACATGCGCGAGGTGACGGTCGCCCGCATGGTGCAGCGCTACGGCAGCGGCGCGCAGCACGGCGAGCGCGTCGCGCGCACGGCGGTCGTGCTGTTCGGGCAGGCCGCGCGCGGCCCGGTCGAGGAACTCGAGCGGCGCAAGCAGTTGCTGGGCTGGGCGGCGCGGCTGGCCGAGATCGGCATGTCGATCTCGCACCAGGACTACCACAAGCACAGCGCCTACATCCTCGATCACGGCGACATGCCGGGCTTCTCGCAGGACGAGCAGTCGCTGATGGCGCGGCTGGTGCTCGGACAGACCGGCGGCCTGCGCAAGCTGTCGCCGCTGCTGCACGGCGAGCTCGACTGGCTGATGGCGCTGTCGCTGCGGCTGGCCACGACGATGCATCGCCGCCGCGACGACGATCCGGTGATCGTCCCCGCGTTGTTCTTCAAGCGCGGCAAGCTCCGGCTCGAGGTGCCGGCCGCCTGGGCGCGCTCGCATCCGTTGACCGACGCCAGCCTGAGGGCCGAGGCGGCGGCCTGGGCGAACCAGGGCGTGTTCGAGCAGTTCGACTACCAGTTGTTCTGAGCATCCCAGGCCCCGCTCGCGGCGCCGGGCGCTCCCAAAGAAAATCAGTGACTTACGAAACGTTTTCTTGTGGGCATCCGAAACCGCCGGCGGGCGCCCGCGTCGGAACGGTTCTTGCGTCGATTCCGATGCACACGCTCGGACACCGGGCGGAACCCGCAGCAACACCCTCTCGAGGCGCAAGACGATGGTCGATCCGGCAAAGCCCCGCGGCGATTCCAAGAAGAACGCGCAGTCGAAGAACGCGCGATCGACGGCCGGCCGCGGTCACCGCGAGCATGGCACCGCGCGCGTCGGCCGCGACGCCGCGCGTGCCGACGCGCCGGCCGCCGACGCCAAGGACCAGCCGCTGATCGACGACATCCGGCTGCTCGGACGCATCCTGGGCGAGACGATCCGCGACCAGGAGGGCGAGGACGCGTACGAGCTGATCGAACGGATCCGCCAGTTGAGCGTCGCTTATCGCCGCAAGGACGATGCGACGGCGGGCAAGGCGATGAACCGGCTGCTCGAGGAATTGAGCCCCGAGCAGGCCGTGTCGGTGATCCGCGCGTTCAGCTACTTCTCGCACCTGGCCAACATCGCCGAGGACCGCCACCACATCCGGCGCCGCAAGGCGCACGAGGCGAAGGCGATGGCCCGGCGCGAGGCCGCGGCCAGGCCGATCGCCTCGCAGGATGGCTCGCTCGCGCGCTCGTTCGAGCGGCTGGCCGAGGCCCGGGTGCGGCCCGGCGACATCGCCAGGATGCTGGCCGACGCCTACGTCTCGCCGGTGCTGACCGCGCATCCGACCGAGGTGCAGCGGCGCAGCATCCTGGACGCCGAACGGGCGATCGCCGGCCTGCTCGCGCAGCGCGAATCGCTGGCTTCGGACGCGGAACGGGCGGGCAACGAGGCGCTGATCCGCTCGCGCGTCACGCAGTTGTGGCAGACGCGGATGCTGCGTTTCACGAAGCTGACGGTCGCCGACGAGATCGAGAACGCGCTCAGCTACTACCGCACGACGTTCCTGACGCAGGTGCCCAAGGTTTACGCCGAACTCGAATCGCGGCTGGGCGACGCGCCGGTCGCGCCGTTCCTGCGGATGGGCAACTGGATCGGCGGCGACCGCGACGGCAATCCGAACGTCAACGCGCAGACGCTCGAACTGGCGACGATGCGCCACGGCGAGACGGTGCTGCGCTACTACCTGACCGAGGTCCACGAGCTCGGCGCCGAGCTGTCGATGTCGCGCTTGCTGGTGAACGTCAGCGACGAGGCGCTGGCGCTGGCGCAGCGCGCGCACGATACCCACGACCATCGCCAGGACGAGCCTTATCGCCGCGCGCTGGTCGGCGTCTACGCGCGGCTGGCCGCCACGCTCAGGCGCCTGACCGGTACCGAGGCCTTGCGGCACGCGGTCGAGCCCGCCGATCCTTATGACGACGCGCAAGCCTTCCTGGCCGATCTGCGCACTATCGAGGCGTCGCTGCGCGCGCATCACGGCGGCCCGCTGATCGCGGCGCGGCTGGCGCCGCTGATCCGCGCGGTCCAGGTATTCGGCTTCCACATGGCGACGATCGATCTGCGCCAGAGCTCGGACCAGCACGAGGCCGTGGTCGCCGAGCTGCTGGCGGTCGCCCGCCTGCATCCGGACTACGCGAGCCTGGGCGAGGACGAGCGGCAGGCGCTGCTGCTCGGGCTGCTCAGCGACGCGCGGCCCTTGCGCGTGCGCAACCACGCGTACTCGGCGCTGGCCGACAAGGAGCTGGCGATCTTCGAGATGGCCGCGCGCGTGCTCGCCGCGTTCGGCCGCGAGACGATACGCCACTACATCATCAGCCACACCGAGACCGTCAGCGACCTGCTCGAGGTGTTGCTGCTGCAGAAGGAGACCGGGCTGATGCGCGGCTGCCTGGACGACGGAACGTCGACGGCGGCGCTGATCGTCGTGCCGCTGTTCGAGACGATCACCGATCTGCGCCACGCCGAGCCGATCATGAAGGCGTTCTACGCGTTGCCGGGCATCGAGGCGCTGATCCGGCGCTCGGGCGCGCAGCAGGACATCATGCTCGGCTACTCGGACAGCAACAAGGACGGCGGCTTCTTCACCAGCAACTGGGAGCTGTATCGCGCGTCGACCGCGCTGGCGCGGATGTTCGACGCGTTCGACCGGATCACGCTGCGGCTGTTCCATGGCCGGGGCGGCACCGTCGGCCGCGGCGGCGGCCCCAGCTACCAGGCGATCCTCGCGCAACCGCCGGGTACCGTGAACGGCCAGATCCGCCTGACCGAGCAGGGCGAGATCATCGGCAGCAAGTACGCGAACCCCGAGATCGGCCGGCGCAACCTCGAAACCCTGGTGGCCGCGACGCTCGAAGCGACGCTGCTGGCGCCGGCCCGGCCCGCTCCGGCCGCGTTCCTCGACGCCGCGTCGACACTATCGACGCTCAGCATGGACGCCTATCGCGCGCTGGTCTACGAGACGCCCGGCTTCACCGACTATTTCCACGCATCGACGCCGATCAGCGAGATCGCCGAGCTGAACATCGGCTCGCGTCCGTCGTCGCGCCGGACGACGCGCCGGATCGAGGACCTGCGCGCGATTCCGTGGGGCTTCTCGTGGGGGCAGAGCCGCGTGACGCTGCCCGGCTGGTATGGTTTCGGGTCGGCGGTCAAGGCCTTCGTCGACCGCGACCCGGACAAGCATCTGGCGCTGCTGCAGAGGATGCACCGGCAATGGCCGTTCTTCCATGCGGTGCTGTCGAACGTCGACATGGTGCTGTCCAAGACCGACCTGGGCATCGCCCGCCGCTATGCCGAGCTGGTGCCCGATCGCAAGCAGGCGCGCAGGATCTTCGCGACGATCGAGCAGGAATGGGCGCTGACGACGCGGGCGCTGGCCGACATCACCGGCGCCACCGAACGGCTGGCCGCCAATCCATCGCTGGCCCGATCGATCCGGCACCGCTTTCCTTACCTCGATCCGCTGAATCACCTGCAGGTCGAGCTGATCCGGCGCTGGCGCCTCGGCCAGCAGGACGACCGCACGCGGCGCGGCATCCACATCTCGATCAACGGCATCGCCGCCGGGCTGCGCAACACCGGCTGATCGCTTGGCGGGACGCGCCGGGAGCCGGCCTCGGCGGCCGGCTCCGCCTCGCGCGCGTCAGAGCCGGCGCTTGGCAGCATCGAATGTCGGGTTTCTTCGGACTCCGCTCCGCGCGTCAGAGCAGGTCCGGGTGCACGCTGGCGCGCAGCACGATCTGGCCCCTGCCCTCGCGCTCGCGGCTGGACAGCCACCAGATCGCGCCCTTCTTGATGCTCCACGGCTGCTCGCTGCCCGACAGCAGCAGGCTGGCCACGCCGCCGAGCGTCGGCTGGTGGCCGACGATGACGACGGTGCCGCCGGCATCCCGCGGTCCCTCGGGCCAGCCGGCGGCGGCCAGGTAATCGGCGACGTCGGCCCCCGGGCTCAGGCGCCGATCGATCACGTAGTCGCGTTCGAGCGCCTCGACGGTCTGGATGGTCCGCGCGGCGGGACTGCACAGGATCGCGTAGCGGCCGGGCAGCCGGGGCGCGAGCCATTCGGCCATCCGCGCCGCCTGCTTGCGGCCGCGGCCGGTCAGCTCGCGGGTCAGGTCGGGCGTCGCGTCCTCGGCTTCGGCGTGGCGCCACAGGATCAGGTTCATCGTGCCGCGGGGGTCGTCGTCAGGATTCGAGTCGAGCATGATCGCACGCGAAGATGACGGTTTCGTGGTGACGACGGATCAGCCGGTCGTGGCCTGCTGCTGCAGCAACAGGTATTTGCGCTGCAACTGCTCGCGGGTCTCGGTGTGATCGGGGTCGACCGGGATGCACGAGACCGGACACACCTGCTGGCACTGCGGTTCATCGTAGTGGCCGACGCATTCGGTGCACTTGCCGGGGTCGATCTGGTAGATCGCCGGCCCCATCGAGATCGCGCCGTTCGGGCACTCGGGCTCGCAAACGTCGCAGTTGATGCATTCGTCGGTGATGATCAAGGCCATCGGGCGTGATCCTTCGTTGCCTGGCGTTCACCGCGCCGACCCGCCGCTGCCTGGTGTCGTGAACCTCTTATTCACGACACCAGACGGTCAGGACTGCGGCTTGACGCCCATCTGCTCGAGCTTGCGCGTGATCCACGTCTGCACGGTCGGCGGCACGAACTGGCCGACGTCGCCGCCCAGCGTCGCGATCTCGCGCACCAGCGTGCCGGACACGAACTGGTGCTGGTCAGTCGGCGTCATGAAGATCGTTTCGATGTCGGGCATCAGGTGGCGGTTCATGCCGGCGAGCTGGAACTCGTACTCGAAGTCGGACACCGCGCGCAGCCCGCGCACGACGACGTGGGCGCTGCAGCCCTGCACGAAGTTGACCAACAGCCCCGAGAACCGCCGCACCTCGACGTTCGAATAGGTCGACAGCACCTCGCGCGCGATCTGCACGCGCTCGTCGACGTTGAAGATCGGCCGCTTGGCGTCGCTGTCGGCGATGCCGACGATCAGCCGACCGAACAGCTTCGATGCGCGACGGACGATGTCCTCATGGCCCCGGGTGAAAGGGTCGAACGTGCCAGGATAAACCGCCGTCACCATGTGTCGTCTCCGCGTCGATCGTCTTGGGTTCGTCTGATTTCCAACAGATGATAATGGACTTGCCCAGCTTTGTCGGCGCGCAGCCCCGTCACCCGTGGGGGCGCGCCGGCGAGCGCGAGCCCCGCCGACACGCGCGCGGCGTCGACCGGCGCGTCGTCTTCGACGTACAGGCGAGCGATCGGCGCCAGCAACGGCGCCAGCGGCGGCAGCACGCGATCGAGCCAGCCCTGGCCGAACGGCGGATCGAGGAACACCACGTCGAATCGCGCGGCGGCCAGCGCCGGCGCGGCCAGCCAGCGCGATGCGTCGCCGACGTGCAGCGCGACCTGCGTCGCGCCGAGCCGCTCGATCGCCGCGCGGATCGCGGCCGCCGCGCGCGGATCGCGCTCGATCATCACCACGCCGGCCGCGCCGCGCGACGCCGCTTCGAGGCCCAGCACGCCGGAGCCGGCGAACGGATCCAGGCAATGCAGGCCATCGAGCCGCTGGCCCAGCCAGTTGAACAAGGTCTCCCGCACGCGGTCGGGCGTCGGCCGCAGTCCATCGACGTCGGGCACCGCCAGCGGCGTGCGCTTCCACAGACCGCCGCCGATCCGCACCTGTCCGGGCGCGGACTTAGCGCTGCGCAACGGCCTCTCCGGCGCCGACGACGACCGTGACCAGCCGATCGATCGGCACGTGCCGCGCGAACGCGGCGCGCACCTGGTCGACGGTCACGGCCTGGATGCGCGAGGGCCAGGTATCGAGGTAATCGAGCGGCAGGCGGTAATAGCCGATCAGCGACAGGTTCTCGAGGATCTTCGCGTTCGAGTCGATCCGCAGCGCGAAGCCGCCGACCAGGTTGTCCTTGGCGGCTTCGATCTCGGCGGCCGTCGGCCCTTCGCGCATGAAGCGCGCCAGCGTCTCGCGCACGACCTCGAGCGCGACCGCGGTCTGCGCCTTCTGCGTCTGCAGGCCGATCGTGAACGGACCGAGCTGGAGCTGCGGGCTGAAGTACGAATAGACGCTGTAGGCCAGTCCGCGCTTCTCGCGCACCTCGCCGTACAGGCGCGATACGAAGCTGCCGCCGCCGAGCACGTAGTTGCCGACCAGCAGCGCGAAGAAGTCGTCGTCGCCGCGGGCGATCGCCGGCACGCCGATCAGGATGTGGCTCTGCGACGCGCCGTGCGCGATCCGGCGCTCGGCGGCCTTGTCGGGCAGCGCGACCGGCGGCATCGCTGGCGGCTCGCCGCCGGCGGGCAGCACGCGGGTCAGGCGCTCGGCGATCGCCTCGGCCTGGCGCCGATCGACGTCGCCGATCATCGAGACGACGGCGCGGCGCGCGCCGTAGCGGGCGGAGAAGAACGCCTGCATGTCTTCGCGCCGGATCCGCGCCAGCGTTTCGACGCTGGCGTTCAGTCCATAAGGATGCGCGCCGTAGAGCATCGTGTCGAACGCGCGCTGGGCGATGCTGGCCGGGCGCAGGTCGGCCTCGCGCACCGCCTGCAGCACGCGCTCGCGCTCGCGCTCGAACACCGGTTCGGCGAACGAGGGCGCGGCCAGCAGGCGGCCGAGCAGATCGACGGCCGCGTCGAGTTCGGCGCGGCTGCTCAGCGATCGCAGCGACACCGACGCGCGATCGCTGCCGGCGCTGCCGCCGACCAGCGCGCCGAGGTCGGCGAAGCCCTCGTCGATCGCCGACTCGTCGAGCCCCTTGGCGCCGCGCAGCAGCATCCCCTGCGTCAGCGCCGCCAGCCCGGCCTTGTCCGGCGGGTCGTAGCGGCTGCCGGCATCGAAGTCGATCCGCACGTCGAGCATCGGGATGCTGGGCGCGCGCACGAACAGCACGCGCGCGCCCGACGGCGTCGTCCATTGCTCGATCGGCAGCGCCGCGTTCGCGGACGGCAGCAGCGACGGCGACAGCGCGATCGACGCGACCAGGACGGCCAGCATGACGACGGCACGGCCGAAGGCTTCCGCCGCGCGAACGGCGGCGAGCCGGCGGACGGAAGGATCGAAGCGATTCATCGTGCCACTCCTTCCGCCTGCGTGCCGGCGGGCGGTCGCGGTTGTTGCGGTTGTTGCGGTTGTTGCGGTTGCGGTTGTGGCCGCAGCGTGGCGACGGTCAGCGCGTCGTCGCCGAAGTACCGCCCGGCCACCGCCTGGATCTGCGCCGACGTCACGTCGCGGATCCGGGCGAGGATCCGGTCCATCACGTCGGGCGCGAAGCCGTCGATGACCGCCGCGCCCATCTCGTACGCCTGCGACGTCACCGAATCGCGCTGGTAGATGCGGCTGGCGACGTACTGGTTCTTGACGCGCGCCAGTTCCCGCGCGCTGACGCCTTCCTTGGCGATCCGTTCGATCTGCGCGCGCAGCGCCGCTTCGAGCTCCTCGGTCGTACGGCCCTCGGCCGGCGTGCCGCTCAGCAGGAACAGCACCGGCCCGCGCGACGTCAGGTCGTAGCCGGCGCCCGCCTGGTTGGCCACGCGCGAGCGGCGCACGACCTCGCGCGTCATCCGGCCGTTGGCGTCGGCATCGAGCACGGCCGACAGCAGCTCCAGCGCATAGGGGTCGACGTCCTGCTCGACGTCGACGAGCCAGGGCACCTTGAACGCCATCAGCACCGAGGGCGCCTGCGCCTGCGCGTTGACGACGATCCGGCGCAGCCCGCGCTGTTCGGGCTCGGTCTGTCGCTTGCGCTCGGGCAGCGCGCGCGACGGAATCGCGCCATAGGTCAGCGCGGCCTGCTTGAGGATCTCGGCCGGATCGACGTCGCCGGCGATCGCCACGACGGCGTTGTTCGGCGCGTACCAGTCGCGATACCAGCCGCGCAGGTCATCGACCGTCATCGTCATCAGATCGTCCATCCAGCCGACGACCGGCGTGCGGGTCGGCGACGCGACGAACGCGCTGGCCATCAGTTGCTCGTACAGCAGGCCGGGGGGGCGATCGTCGGTCCGCATCCGCCGCTCTTCGCGGATCACCATGATCTCCTTGGCGAACTCGTCGGCGCCGAGCGACAGGTTGGCCATCCGGTCGGCCTCGAGCGCCATCACCTGCATCAGGCCGCTGGCCGGCACCTGCTGGAAGTAGTTCGTGTACTCGCGCGTCGTCGACGCGTTCTCGCGGCCGCCCATGCGGGCGACGATCTTCGAGAACTGCCCGGCCGGATTGGCCGGCGTACCCTTGAACATCATGTGCTCGAGCGCGTGCGCGAGCCCGGTGCGGCCGTTGACCTCGTCGAGCGAACCGGCGCGGTAGTAGATGACCTGGATCGCCGTCGGCGCCCGCCGATCGACCTTGATCAGCAGCCGCAAGCCGTTGGGCAGCGTGTGATCGACCAGGTCGTCGGCGGCGACGGCGGCCGGCGACGCCGCCAGGCCGGCCAGCGCCAGCCAGACCGCGAGCGCGGCGCGAAGCGAGATCCGGCGGCGACGCCGGGCGGAAGGCAGGAGCGAATCGTTCATGACCGAAGCCGCTACAATCGAGGCCCAGAGTTTACCCGCTGGTCTCCCCGCAGGTTCCCGCCGTTCGGGGTCCGCCGCCACGTCCTCCGCGCCAGCCCCTCGAAATGTTCGGCTTCCTCAGACGCAAGAAACCCCCCGCACCGACTCCGGCCCCCGAGACGCCCGCCCGCCCGCCGGTCGAATCCGCCGCTGCGCCGGCGGCGCCGGCCGCTTCCGAGCCGGTTCCGGCGCCGGGACCGGCCGTACCCGACGCGCGGCCGCCCGATCCGATCACGGCGCCGGCAGCCCCTCAGGCACCGTCGGCTCCTCCGGCTTCGACGGTCTCCCCGGCGTCGTCGGCCTCTGCGGTTCCGGCAGCCTCTTCGACTCCGGCGGTCTCCCCGGTGCCGGCGTCCTCCTCGGGGTCGGTGCCCTCGCCGGCTCAGGCACCTTCTTCGGCTCCGCAGCCCTCTTCGGCGCAGACGCCCTCTTCAACCGCGGCGCCGTCTTCGACCTCGGCCCCCACTCCAGCGCCGACCCTCGCTCCGGCACCGGCCGCGCCCGCCCCCACGACGGAGCCGGCCGTCGGCCGGAAGGATGCCGACGTGGCGCCCGCCGCGCAGGCCGCCCCCGAAGGCTACGAACTGGCGCCCGCGCCGGCCGAGCGCAAGGGCTGGATGACCCGGCTCAAGCGGGGCCTGGGCAAGACGCGCGGCAACATCGCCGGCCTGTTCGGACTGACGAAGATCGACGAGGCGCTGTTCGAAGACCTGGAGACCGCGCTGTTGACCAGCGACGCCGGCTTCGAGGCCACCGAGCGGCTGCTGAAGGACCTGCGCGCGCGCATCAAGTCGCAGTGGCTGACCAGCGGCGAGGAGGTCCGGCAGGCGCTGCGCGAGCTGATCGCCGAAGCGCTGAAACCGCTGGAGCGGCCGATGGACATCGACGAGGCGCGGCCGCTGGTCATGATGATCGCGGGCGTCAACGGCGCGGGCAAGACGACGTCGATCGGCAAGCTCGCCCATCATCTGCAGCGCGAAGGCAAGTCGATCCTGCTGGCGGCGGGCGATACGTTCCGCGCGGCGGCGCGCGAGCAACTGGCGACCTGGGGCGCGCGCAACGACGTGCAAGTCATCGCGCAGCAGGGCGGCGACCCGGCGGCGGTGGCCTTCGACGCGGTCTGCGCCGGCCTCGCGCGCTCGACCGGCGTCGTGATGATCGACACCGCCGGCCGTCTGCCGACGCAGACGCACCTGATGGACGAGCTGAAGAAGGTCAAGCGGGTGCTGGGCAAGGCGATGACCGGCGCACCGCACCAGACGCTGCTGATCCTGGACGGCAATACCGGCCAGAACATGCTGACGCAGGTCAAGGCCTTCGACGAGGCGGTCGGGCTGACCGGGCTGATCGTCACCAAGCTCGACGGCACGGCCAAGGGCGGCGCGCTGATCGGCCTGGCCTGGCAGCAGCGGGACAAGCCGATCCCGGTCTACTTCATCGGCGTCGGCGAAGGCATCGATGACCTGCAGGCGTTCAGCGCCGCCGAGTTCGCCGAAGCGGTGACCAGCGCGTAATCTCCGGCGCCATCGGCATCGCCAGCCGGGGAGCGGCCGCCCCTGCCGGCGACGCGATGCCGGGCTCCGTCGCCCGGCATCGCGTCGGCCCGGCCCCCATCGGCCCGGATCCCGTCAGCCGCTCGCCCGCGCCGCGTCCGGCTGTTCGGACGGCTGCGCGCGAGCGAACGCCTCCAGTTGCATCAGCCGCTCGAAAATCGCCATCGTCGCCGGATACGTGACCATGTCGACGCCGAATCGCCGGGCGTTGAAGACCTGCGGGACCAGGCAGATATCGGCGAGACTGACGGCATCGCCATGGCAGTAACGGCCGGCCTGCCCGTCGACGACCTGCCGCTCGAAGGACTCGAAGCCCTCGTGGCACCAGTGGCGATACCAGGCGTCGACCTGCTGCGCGTCCTGGCCCAGCGTCTGCTTCAGGTACTTGAGCACCCGCAGGTTGTTCAGCGGATGGATCTCGCAGGCGACCAGCAGCGACAGCGAGCGCACGCGGGCGCGCTCGAGCGGGGTCGCCGGCAGCAGCGGCGGATCCGGATAGGTCTCGTCCAGGTATTCGAGAATCGCGAGCGACTGGCTCAGCACCTGTCCGTCGGCGACCAGCGCGGGCACGAGCTTCTGGGGATTGAGTCGGCGATACGGCTCGCCGTGCTGCTCGTCCGACAACAGCCAGACGACCTCATCCCGACGATCAAGCCCCTTCAGGTTCAATCCGATGCGAACCCGGAATGATGCCGAACTGCGAAAATAGGTATAGAACGTAAGCATGTGCCAGTTTAGACTCGGTCTTTCGACCGATGCATCGGGACTGATACCGAGCAGGCGCGATCGAAGCGCCTTCTTACGCGGCAGGCGTCCGACCGGCCGGCAGCCCCGATCGCCATTGGCGCGGTTCGTCCTGCTGTCGTCGCACCGATCCGTATAGAAGACTCCTGCTCGATCCAAGGCCTTGCATTGACTCCGGCTATCGGCTGGATCGGGATCTTTGATTAGCACTCGGTCGGAGCGAGTGCTAATATTGATGATGTCCGGGGGTGTCCCGGATGCCCTACAAGGAACCACAGGCTCATGAACCAAGCTGCTGCTACCGCCCTGGTGCCGGTCCGCGCTCCAGGCGCCGCGATTGCACTTCCGGCCGTCGGCAACCTGGATGCCTACATCGGCGCCGTCAATCGCGTGCCGATGCTCACGCCCGAGCGCGAGCAGGAACTGTCCAAGCGGTTCCGCGACAGCGGCGACCTGGACGCCGCCCGCGAGATGGTGATGTCGCACCTGCGTTTGGTCGTGTCGATCTCGCGCCAGTACCTGGGTTACGGACTGCCGCACGCGGACCTGATCCAGGAGGGCAACATCGGCCTGATGAAGGCCGTCAAGCGCTTCGATCCCGATCGCGGCGTGCGGCTGGTCTCGTTCGCGATGCACTGGATCAAGGCCGAGATCCACGAGTACATCCTGAAGAACTGGCGGCTGGTCAAGGTCGCGACGACGAAGGCGCAGCGCAAGCTGTTCTTCAACCTGCGCTCGCAGCGCTCGGCCGACCGGCACACGCTGAGCAACGCGGACGTGGACCGGATCGCCGAGACGCTGAACGTGCGCAAGCAGGACGTCGTCGAGATGGAAAGCCGGCTCAACGGTCAGGACATCGCGCTCGAATCGCATGGCGACGACGGCGACGACGATTTCGCGCCGATCGCCTACCTGAGCTCGCCGAGCGCCGAACCCGAGCGCATCCTCGAGGCGCGCCAGATGGATCGGCTGCAGAGCGACGGCCTGCAGCGGGCGCTGGCCGGCCTCGACGAACGCAGCCGCCGGATCATCGAGACGCGCTGGCTCAAGGACGAGGATGAAGGCGGCACGATGACGCTGCACGAACTGGCGGCCGAGTACGGCGTGTCGGCCGAGCGCATCCGCCAGATCGAGGCCAAGGCCTTGAAAAAGATGAAAGGAGTCCTCCAGGCCTACGCCTGATCGAGGCAGGGGCGCCGACGCGCCCCGACTTCCTCACGGATTCCCTCCTCCTCATTTCCCGCCGACGACGCGAGTCCGAGGCGGATCTTTTTGCTCCGCGCCGGCGCCCTCACTCGCCACTGAAAGGTCGGGCGCCGACCGCCGGCGCCGACCGCCGGCGCCGACCGATTACCGCCGCTTACTTCTGCTTGGCGATGATCTTGTCCTTGATCTTGTCGTAGACCGACTTGGTCAGGATCTTCTTGTCGACCAGCTCGTTCTTGGCGCGATAGGGGCGGCCCTTGATGATCGCCTCGGCGCGCGCGTCGCCGATACCGGTCAACTGCTTGAGCTCGTCGGCCGACGCGGTGTTGATGTCGAGCAGCTCGCCCTTGGGGGCGGCCTTGTCGACCATCGGCGCCGCGGGTGCCGTCTTGGCCGCATCGCTCGCCGCGGCGGTGCCCTTGGCGGCAGCGTCCTTCGCGGCGCCGGCGGCCGGAGGCACCGCTGGCGTCGCCGGCGTGGTCGCGCCCTGCGTGGCCTGGGCGACGACGGTCGATCCCTTGTCGTCCCGGGCGTCCTTGGCGAAGACGGGCGCCGCGGCAACGGCGGCGGAGACGGCAAGCATCGCGATCAAACGTTTCATCTTGACTCCATTGAGGATGAGCACAGCGATCAGGGGGACGCTCGCAGCGCCTTGTCGACGTCGGACGCGAGCCCCGCGGGCGTGGTCGTCGGCCAGAACCGGTCGATCACCTGCCCGTCGCGACCGACGAGGAATTTCGTGAAATTCCACTTGATGTCCCGCGATCCCAGCAAGCCGGGCGCTTGCGCCTTGAGCCACTGGAACAACGGGTGAGCATGCGCGCCGTTGACGTCGACCTTCGCGAACATCGGAAACGACACGCCGTAGTTGCGCTGGCAGAACTCGCCGATCTGCGCTTCGTCGCCGGGCTCCTGGCCGCCGAACTGGTTGCACGGAAAGCCGAGGATCTCCAGGCCCTTGTCGCGATGGCTGCGATATAGCTCTTCGAGGCCGGCGTACTGCGGCGTGAAACCGCAGCGGCTGGCGGTGTTGACGATCAACAGCACCTTGCCCTGGTAATCGGACAACGGGCGTTCGGCGCCCGCCAGATCCTTGGCGGAAAAATCGTAGACGGTCTTATCGCTGCTCATGATCCCCTCGCTGTCATGGTGTGGATGCCCGGGTACGCTCGCGAGCCGCGCCATGCCGGCACGCGCCCGCGTGCCGATGGCGGTTCCGACAGCTTAGCGAATCGCCGGCCTTTCGGCTCAGCGCCCGTTCAGTCGAGGATCGAACCCACGCCGACGACGAGGCTCGCTTCGAGCCCGCGGCAACGCGCGAAGCGCGCCCCGCCGCCGCGCCGATCAGTGCCGGCCGCGCGTGGCCAGCAACGCCGACCCGAGAATCATCGCGCCGCCGGCGAGAATGCGCGGCGTCAGCGCCTCGCCGTCCCACCAGATCGCGGACCCGGCCGCGAACACGATCTCGGACAGCATGATCACCGACGCGAGGTTCGTCGGCAGCCGCGCGGCGCCGTACTGCAGCGCGAGATTGGCGCCGAGCAGCAGCGCCGCCAGGCCGGCGAGCATCGCGGCGATCCGCGGCGCGCCGGTGATCCAGGCATCGACCAGCGCGGACGCGCCCGGATCGAGCAGGTGACGGGCGATGCCCAGCGGCAGCAGGCAGGCCGCGCAGCCGACGAACATCGCCAGCACCCGCGCATCGGTGGGCACGGCCGCGTGACGGCGCAACAGCACGTTGACGAGCGCGAAGCCGATGCCGCCGCCCAGCGCGAGCCATTCGGACAGCCGCTCGGGCAAGGGCAGGCCCACGCCCGGCTGCCACAGCACGAAAACGGCGCCGCCCAGCCCCAACGCGATGCGGATCACCGCGGCGACGTCCAGCCGTTCTCCGAGCATCCAGCGCGCGAGCAGCGCGGCCCAGACCGGCATCAGGTAGAACAGCAGCACGACCCGGACGACGGGCCCGAGCGTGACCGCCCAGTTGAATCCGCCATTGGTCAATCCGGACGCCAGCGCGATGGCCCAGCAGCCCGGGCTGGCCAGCATCATCGCCAGCGAGCGACGGCGATACAGCGCGACCACGGCGCTGCCCAGCAGGAACACGAGACCGGTGGCGAGCAGCGGATGCACGCCCAGCTCGAGCAACTGCCGGAACGGCCACCACGAGCCGCCCCAGATCGCCGCGTTGACCAGCAGCGCGAGCACGGCCGGCCAGCGCCGCGAACCGGCGGCCACGGACGTCAACGCGGACAAGGTTTCGTCCCCGATGAGCGCTTGCGGCACGCCCGATCGGCGCGTCGGCCGGCATCGGCCGATTCGCCGATCGGCCGCGGAAACGGGTCGGCACGCGGACGGGCGGCCGCGGTACCGGCGTCAATCGACTTCAACACGCGTTATCCTTGTCACCCCGGCAGCCCCGACGATCCGCAGCACCGCGCCGCGAGGGTCGGACGGGGATCGCTCGACGACCTCCGCGGTGCCCGGCGGAAAAGTCGTCGACGGTCGAATCGCTGCGCATGCTCCCCTTGAATGATGGTCCGTGCATCGATGATGGCCAGCCGCCGCGCTTTCCGGCGGTCACAAGCCCGACAGCTTAGCGAATCGGCGGCGATGCGCGAACGCGGCCGGGCGTTCCGACCTTCCGTCGCCGCGTTGTGGTTCGATCGCAACGAGGATCGACATCCGATCCACCGGGGTCTGGACGCATCGGGCCGATTCGGCCGATAGTCTGGCAGCCCCCGATCAACCGTCCGGATCGTCGCCGATCGCCCTGCGCGAGGCGGCGGCGACACCGGCTCGATGACCGTCGCTGTATCGATGCCCTCCCCGCCCGAGATCTCCGAACCCGGCAGCCGCCACGGCGCCACGACGAGCGCCGACGTCGCCCGCCCCGCGCCGCCGGGCCGGCGCGAGGGCCAGGCCGGCCACGGCGCCCGACGGCCCG
>JASGFT010000018.1:0-39073 GCA_047605425.1 Burkholderiaceae bacterium
GTCGGCCGGCGGCGGCGAGGCGGCGACGGCCGTCCTGGAGGGCAAGGTCACCATCGGCGGCAGCGGCACCAGCGAGTTCAACGAGTACATCCGTAGCGGCAGGATGAAGCCGGTGGCCGTGACCAGCGGCGAACGCCTGGCTTGGGACAAGAACGTCCCCACGCTCAAGGAGCAGGGCATCGCCGTCGAGATCAGCAACTGGCGTGGCCTGTTCGGCAAGGCGGACCTCGCGCCCGCGCAACGCAAGGCGCTGACCGACGCGCTGGTGGCCACCACGCAGTCGCCCGCGTGGCAGGCGGCGCTGGAGAAGAACGGCTGGACGCCGGCGGTGCTGACGGGCGACGAGTTCGCCAAGTTCGTCGAGGCCGAGTTCGTCAGCCTGCGCAACGTCATGGAGCGGGCCGGCATGGTCGTGGTGCCGATCGGCTGGCAGTCCTGATCGCGCGCTGATCCGCGCAGTCGGGCGCCGGCGCGCAAGCCGGCTCTCGATCCTCGTCGAGCCGGCCATCGGCTCGACGAGGATCCGCGAACCGTCACGCCTCTTCGGGAGCGCTATGACGCCGGATTGCTGGACGCCGAGCAGCATCGCGCCCCATACCAGGACCTGCCGGTCGACGAGTGGATGTGGTGCAAGGCGATGGGGGTCGATGTCGCGATGGCGCGCGGGCGCCTGCTCAGCGAGGACGAATCCGCCGCCCGACAGCCCGATCCGTGCCTTGGCCTGAACGACTCGATCAACGAGACGCTCGACGTCCTGCTGATCGGCGCTGGTTTCTTTTCTCCGGCCGGTACCAGTTCCACCGGCTGCGCGAACTCGGCTTCAAGGCCCACCTCGTCGACGCCGCCTCGGACGTCGGCGGCATCTGAACGGCACTGAAAGTGCTCGTCGGTTCAAGTGAGATTTCGACGATCGTGCGATGCGGCATACCGCAGCGTTGGTCTCGAGCGCTGCACAACCACCCGCGAGGATTCGACGGGCTGATCCACATGTCGAGGCACGTCGATAATCGCCGGGCGGTGGTTGTACTTGAGCGTGCTGCTCATAAGCTTGGCGTTGCGTTTTACATGCCATTGCCGGAGACGCTAGGAGCCCTTGCAGCGACGATGACTTGCGCATCAGCGTCAAGTACGTCTAGCTGACACGAAGCGCCCGAGCCGCCCGGCGAGGGGGCGCGTCGACGGCAAAGGCGAACTCGGCGGAGAGCCCCGGATACAAGCGCGTGCACATCGGATCGTAGAACGGCGTCAGCGTCACGCCCTGGCCTGGCGCGCCCTAGATCGACAGGTTCTTGGCGCGACTGTCGTTGTCGCCGACCGCCTGCGTTGCTCGCGGATGACGGCGCTCAGCTCAACCGAAGAGTGAATGGGCGTTTCGGTATCATCGGACTTACCGATCGGTAGTTCATCCGATCCCCGCAATGCTTCGAAGTCGATGGCCCGCGTTCCGCATCAAAGTCGACGAGGAAGGATCCATGCCCGTAGTCGAAACGAAGCTCGACACGCGCGACGAGCAGTTCCGGCGCAACCGGGACGACATGCTCGAGTCGCTCGCCGAGCTCGAAGCCCTGTATGCGCAGGCCGCCGCCGGCGGCGGCCCGGAGGCGCTGGCCCGTCTCGCCAAGCGGGGCAAGATGCCGCTGCGCGAGCGCATCTCGCTGGCGCTCGACCCCGATTCGCCGTTCCTCGAGATCAGCCCGCTCGCCGCGTGGCGCTCGGACTTCGACGTCGGCTCCGGCTTCGTCGTCGGCATCGGCGTGATCGAGGGCGTCGAGTGCGTGATCCTCGGTCACGACCCGTCGGTGCGCGCCGGCGCGTTCAACCAGTTCAACGCGAAGAAGCTGATGCGCGGGCTCGAGATCGCGCGCGTGAACCGGATGCCGTACGTGCAGTTCGTCGAGTCGGCGGGCGCGGACCTGCGCGGCGACGCGGGACCCGATCCCGAGGCCGCGATCCGGCGCGAGATCGGGCACTTCGCGGAGTCCGGGCGGCTCTTCTACGAGATCACCGAGCTGTCGAAGATGCGCATCCCGACGATCTCGGTCGTGTTCGGCGCGTCCACCGCGGGCGGCGCTTACCAGCCGGGGATGAGCGACTACAACATCTTCATCCGCGGCCAGTCGAAGGTCTTCCTCGGCGGACCGCCGCTCGTGAAGATGGCCACCGGCGAGGACGCCGACGAGGAGAGCCTGGGCGGCGCGCAGATGCACTGCGCGGTCTCGGGGCTCGGCGACTACCTGGCCGAGGACGAGACCGACGGGGTGCGTCTGCTGCGCGACGTCGTGCGCCACCTGAACTGGCGCAAGCAGGGCCCGGGGCCGACGTTGCCCGCCGACGAGCCGGTGCACCCGGTCGAAGACCTGCTCGGCCTCGTCTCGCGCGACCTGCGCCGCCCGTTCGACATGCGCGAGGTGATCGCGCGCATCGTCGACGGATCGCGCTTCGAGGAGTTCAAGCCGCTGTACGGGCCGACGCTGGTCACCGGCTGGGCGTCTATCCATGGCTATCCGATCGGCGTGCTGGGCAACAACGGCGCGCTGTTCTCCGAGTCGGCCGAGAAGGCCGCGCAGTTCATCCAGTTGTGCAACCAGATCGACGTGCCGCTGCTCTTCCTGCACAACATCACCGGCTACATCGTCGGCACCGACTTCGAGCAGCGCGGCATCACGAAGAACGGTTCGAAGATGATCAACGCGGTGTCGAACTCGACCGTGCCGCACCTGACGGTGATCGTCGGCGCGTCGTACGGCGCCGGCAACTACGGGATGAGCGGCCGCGCGTTCGGCCCTCGCTTCGTGTTCACGTGGCCGACCGCGAAGATCGCGGTGATGGGGCCCAAGCAGATGGCCGGCGTGATGAGCATCGTGCAGCGCGCCGCGACCGAACGGCGCGGCGAGGTGTTCGACGAGGCCGCCAACGACAAGCGCGTCGCGGTCGTCGAGCACTGGGCCGAGGAGCGCTCGAAGGGGCTGTTCGCCACCTCGCGCGTCGCCGACGACGGCATGATCGATCCGCGTGACACGCGCACCGTGCTGGGCATCGCGCTGTCGGCCTGTCACAACAACGTCGTCCAGGGAACGAAGGAGTTCGGCACATGGCGGATGTAGATTTCAGGCCGATCCGGCGGCTGCTCGTCGCGAACCGCGGCGAGATCGCGCGGCGCGTGTTCCGCACCGCGCGCCGGATGGGCATCGAGACGGTCGCCGTGTACTCGGACGGCGACGCGAACGCGCCTTTCGTGCGCGAGGCCGATCGCGCGATCGCGCTCGGCGGGCGTACCCCGGGCGAAACCTACCTCGACGTCGGCAAGGTGCTCGATGCGTGCCGGCGCAGCGGCGCCGACGCGGTCCACCCGGGCTACGGTTTCCTGTCGGAGAACGCCGCGTTCGCGCAGTCGGTGATCGACGCGGGGCTCGTGTGGGTCGGTCCGCCGCCGGCGGCGATCCGCGGGCTCGGCGACAAGCTCGCGGCCAAGCGCGTCGTGCGCGAAGTCGGCGTGCCGACGCTCGAAGCGTTCGAACTCGCGCCGGGCGCGGACGCCGCCTCGGCGGCGCGGCGCATCGGCTATCCGGTGCTGGTCAAGGCCGCCGCCGGCGGTGGCGGCCGCGGCATGCGCATCGTCACCGATCCGGCCGAGCTCGACGCGGCGATCGAGGGCGCGCGCCGCGAAGCGGCGGCCTCGTTCGCCGACGGCACGGTGTTCCTCGAGCGCTGGCTGGAACGCTCGCGGCACGTCGAGATCCAGATCCTCGGTGACGCGCACGGCAACCTCGTCCACCTGTTCGAGCGCGAGTGCTCGGTGCAGCGCCGGCACCAGAAGATCGTCGAGGAGGCGCCGTCGGTCGCGCTCGATCCCGAACTGCGCGAGCGGATGGCGCGGGCGGCGCTCGCGGCCGCGCGGCACATCGGCTACCAGAACGCCGGCACCGCCGAGTTCCTGGTCGCGGGTCGCGAGTTCTTCTTCCTGGAGGTCAACGCCCGGCTGCAGGTCGAGCACCCGGTCACCGAGGCGATCACGGGGCTCGACCTCGTACGCGAGCAACTGCGCGTCGCGCAGGGCGAGCCGCTCGGCTTCTCGCAGAGCGAGCTGCGCATCGACGGCCACGCGATCGAGGTGCGCGTCTGCGCCGAAGACCCGGCGCAGGGCTTCCTGCCGACGCCGGGCACGGTCGAGGTCTGGGCGCCGCCCACGGACGACGACGTCCGTGTGGATGCCGGCATCGAGTCCGGCAGCGAGATCGGCATCGAGTTCGACCCGATGATCGCCAAGGTGATCGTCAAGGCGCCGACCCGTCGCGAGGCGGCGATGCGGCTTGCCCGCGCGCTCGAGATGACCCGCTTGCAGGGGGTCGTCCACAACCGCGACTACCTGGTCGCGATCCTGCGCTCGCCCGAGTTTCTCGCCGGCGACACGACGACCGACTTCCTCGAACGCGTCGCGCTGCCGGCGCGCCGGGCGCAGGATCCGCTGGCGCTCGACCACGCGGCGATCGGCGCCGCGCTGCACGCGCGCGCGATGCGGCGCGCGTCCGCCACCGTGCTGAGCACGATCCCCGGCGGCTTCCGGAACTCGTCGATGCCGCCGCAACGCGTCGAGTACCGCGCCGGCGCCGTCGCGCTGCCGGTCGAGTACTGGCTGCGCCGCGACGGCGGCTTCGACGTGTCGGTCGATGGGCGCGCTTACCTCGCGGCCGTGATGCGGGCCGACGCCGACGGCATCGATGTCACCGTCGACGCGCAGCGCGTGCGGCTCGCGGTGTCGCGCGCCGGCGAGCGCGTGCTGCTGCACGGCGCCGACGGCGACATCGAGCTCGTCGAGCAGCCGCGGCTGCCGGACAGCGCGCGGGCGCAGTTCCACGGCGGGCTGAAGGCGCCGATGCCGGGGCGCGTGCTCGAGCTGATGGTGTCCGAGGGGCAAGCCGTGACGCGCGGCCAGCCGCTGCTGGTGCTCGAGGCGATGAAGATGGAGCACCGGATCGCGGCGCCGACCGACGGGACCGTTCGCGCGGTCAAGGTCGCGGTCGGCGAGCAGGTCGCGAACGGGGCGGCGCTGATCGAGATCGACGATTGAGATCGGCCGGCGATTTCCAAGAAGGAGACGAAACGATGAGTGAGCTCGAAGCATTCGGCCGCGAGGTCGAGGACTGGATGCAGGTGAACAGGCCGCCGGAGCCCGGCTTCCTGCTGCCGGAGTCGTTCATGGAGGTCGGCACCGACGAGCAGTTCGAGTACCTGCGCGCGTGGCAGCGCAAGGTCTGGGAGGCCGGTTACCTCGGCATGGCCTGGCCTAAGGAGTACGGCGGCGGCGGGCGCCCGCAGGCTTACCAGGACGTCGTCAACAGCACGATGGCCAGGCTGAAGATGCCGTTCGTGCCGAACACGATCGGCCTGAACTGGGCCGGCCCGCTGATCCTGGCGATCGGCACCGAGGCGCAGAAGAAGCGCTTCATCCCGGGCATCCTCAGCGCTGACGACATCTGGTGCCAGGGTTTCTCGGAGCCGGACAACGGCTCGGACCTCGCGGCGTGCCAGACGCGCGCCGCGCGCGACGGCGACTCGTGGGTGCTCAACGGCGCGAAGATCTGGACGAGCCTCGGCAGCCACGCGAAGTACATGATCCTGCTCGCGCGTACCGAGCCCGGCAGCCGCCGCACCGCGGGCCTGTCGTACTTCCTGATCCCGATGCGCGTGCCCGGCATCGAGACCCGGTCGATCAAGAAGCTTACCGGCGAGCACGGTTTCACGCAGACCTTCTTCACCGACGCGCGCGTGCCGGACGACTGCCTGATCGGCCGCGAGGGCGAGGGCTGGAAGGTCGCGATGCTGACGCTCACGTTCGAGCGGGGAGCGAGCGGAGGCCAGGCCGGCGGCCTGGCGCGCATGCACATCGGCGTCGAGGACGTCGTCGAGCTCGCGCGCCGCACGCGCCGCGACGGCCGCCCGGCGATCGACGATCCGTGGGTGCGCGACCAGCTCGTGCGCTTCATCATCGAGGACCGGGGCGACCGGCTCTGCGCGGCGCGGGACCGCTTCCCGGCGCTGTGCAGCGAACGCCCATACGCGATTCCGTTGTCGCACAAGCTGCGCTTCTCCGAGCATAAGCGGCGGCTGTTCCAGTTCGCGACCTCGCTGTCCGGCGCGAACGCCGCCCGGTGGGTCGGCGACGCGGGCGCGATCGACGGCGGCAAGTGGACGCGCTCGTACTTCAACGCATTCGCGTCGACGATCGGCGGGGGCACCAGCCAGATCCAGGCCAACATCATCGGCGAGCGCGTGCTCGGATTGCCGAAGGACTGACGATGAACGCATCCATGACGAATACGACCAAGGCCGGTGCCGCGCCGGGCGATGACGATGCATTGATCCGCTTCAATGACGAGCAGGCGATGCTGCTGGAGAGCGCGGTAGCGTTCGCGCGCGAGCAGTCGACGATCGCGGACGTGCGCCGGCGCATGGAGTTGCCCGATGGCTTCGAGCCTGCGCTATGGCAGCGCATCGTCGAGCTCGGCTGGCCGGCGATCGCGGTGCCCGAGCGTTTCGGCGGCGCCGGGCTGACGCTGGCCGAGGTGGCGACCGTGGCCGAACCGATGGGCCGCCACCTGATGGCCGGCCCGTTCGCGAGCACGCAACAGTTCGTGCAGGCGCTGCTGGCCAGCGGCGACGAGGCGCTGCAGGCCGCATGGCTGCCGCGCGTCCGCGACGGTGCGATCGGTACGGTCGCGGTGTTCGAAGCCGACGGCGACTGGGACCTGACGCGGGTCGACGCGCGCGCGACGCGCCGCGACGACGTGCTCGAACTCTCAGGGGAGAAGACGCTCGTGTGCGACGCCGCGATCGCCGACGCCGTGTTCGCGTCGGTCGCGCTCGACGGCGAGCCGGCGCTCGTGCTGCTGACGCGCGACCAGCTCGACGACAAGCGCCTGCGCCGCGATATCGTGATCGACGAGACTCGCCGCGTGTACGACCTGACGCTGGACGGCCTTGGCGTGCCGGTGTCGTCCGCCATCACCGGCGCGCCGGCCCGGACCGCGCTGGCGATGATCCGCGCGAGCGCGCAATTGATCGCGAGCGCGGAAGCCGCCGGCGGGATCGCCGGCGTGCTCGACGTCGTCCTGCCCTACCTGAACACGCGTTCCGCGTTCGGCCGCAAGATCGGCGGATACCAGGCACTCAAGCACGGTTGCGCGGAGATCCTCGTGTGCCTGGAACGCAGCCGTTCGCACGTCGCGCATGCGGCGACCGTGCTCGGTGCGGCGGGTGATGCGGAGGTCGCGCTGCGGATGGCGAAAGTCGAGGCGTGCGACGGCCTGATGTTCGCAGGGGACCGGGCCGTGCAGTTCCACGGCGGCTTCGGGTTCACGTGGGACTGCGATGCGCATTTGTACCTGCGCCGCGCGCTGTGGTTGCAGTCGCTGCATGGTGACTCGGCGCATCATCGGGCGTGGCTCGCGGATCGGCTGCTGGGGGCGGTGTCGGGCGGGTGAATCCGTACTCGCGAATCAAGCGTGCCGCGGGGTTCGAGACGCAATCGCTCGCCAGCGCCACGTCAATCGTCCACCCATTCAGCTTCCGCCAGTTGATAGGCGGTACTACGTCCGCCGCCGGATGATTTGCGCAGCACTCCCAGCGCCTGCAACTGGTTGATGTCCCGCAGCGCCGTGTCCGGCGAGCACTTGGCGATGGCTGCCCACTTGCTGCTGGTGAGCTTGCCTTCGAAGCCATCGAGCAAGCGGTCGAGCAGCTTCACCTGGCGCTCGTTCATCGGCGTGCCGGCACGGCGCCGCCAGAACCGCGCCTTGGCCAGTACGCTATCGAGCGTGATCTGTGCGCTGGCAACGGCCCGGCCCAGCGTGCCGAGGAACCAGGCCAGCCAATCGGTGACATCCAGCGGACCTTTCTGCGTGCGTTCGAGGACGTCGTAGTAATCCTTGCGTTCGCGCTGGATCTGCGCCGACAGGCTGTAGAAGCGCTGTTCGGCGCCATCGGCACGTGCCAGGAACAGATCTCCGACCGCGCGCGCGATGCGGCCATTGCCATCGTCGAACGGGTGCAAGGTGACGAACCAGAGATGCGCCAATCCGGCCTTGATGAGCGAGGGTTCGCCCGATTCCCGGTTGGCCCATGCCAGGAACCGGGTCATCTCGGCGGGCAGCACGTCGGCAGGCGGCGCCTGGAAGTGGATCTTGCGGCGGCTCACCGGGCCGGATACGACCTGCATCGGACCGGCCGCGTCATCGCGCCATCGGCCCACGGCGATCCTGGACAGGCCGGAGTAGCCGGTCGGGAACAACGCCGCGTGCCAGCCGAACAGGCGCTCGGCCGTCAAGAGCTCGGCATTGCGCGAGGTGGCGTCGAGCACCATCTCGACCACTCCCTCGACATGCCGATCCACCGGCGCCAGCGTGCCGATGTCCAGGCCCAGCCGGCGGGCGATCGACGAGCGGACCGAGGCGATGTCCAGCGATTCGCCTTCGATCTCGCTGGTCTTGACCACGTCTTCCGTCAGCGCCGCCAGACTGGCCTGGTCGCGCAATGCCAGCCCGACGTCGGCCAGGCGGCCCAGCAGCATGCCCTGGGTGCGACTGACCTCGGCCAGCGCTTGCGCCAGAGCGGGCAGGTCGTAGCGCCACTGCGGCCAATCATCGGACTGCCAGACGTAGCGATTTTCTCCGCTATTCATGCGGAGATTAAACGCTTGATTCGCCGCATCGGCAAGTTGCTGCCGGACTGCCGGTGCCTTCGGCGCTTTGGCGTACACATAGCTGGAGCTGCTTTCAGCCGGCCAAACGTGCTGCCAGCTTCCTGGTGGTCGATGACACGAAGCGCACGAGCCGCCTGGCGAGGGTGCGTGCCGACGGCGGCAACGCGGGCGCGATCTCGTACGCGGCCTGCTCGACGGCCTTCGGCACGCGCTCGGCCATGTCCCGCGCCTGTCGAGCCAGGAAGCGCGGTTGCATGCCGAGCTGTCCGGCCATCAGCGCCAGGTGCTCCGCGCTCATCTCGCCCGGCCTGGCCTCGCCGCCGATGGCGAAGGCGAACTCGGGGGAGAGCCCCGGATACAAGCGCGTGCACATCAGGTCATAGAACGGCGTCAGCGTCACGCCTTGGCCGGGCATGCAATGGATCGACAGGTTCTTGGCGTGACTGTCGTTGTTGCCGACGTAGAGGTTGAAGAACACCCAGCGCACCAGGTGGCGCAGGTCGACGGCCGGCTGCGTGCTGTATCGGCGGATCAGCTCGGCACAGGCGGCCAGGCCCGGGCCTCCTTCCTTCTCGTACTTGCGGTCCGACACGGTGCCGGCCAGTTGGCACAGGTCGTACTGCACCAGCCGCGCCAGCGTGCCGTCCGGGCGAAGCTGGCGGTCGAAGCGGCGCACGACGCAGGCTTCGGTATGCGATTCGTAGAAGACCTCGGCGGTCGGCAGGCCCGCCAGCGCCGCGGCGCGCATCACGATGGTCTCGTTCGCGGCCGAGTGCCAGACCTTGGCCAGGCGCCGAATGTCGGGCTTCAGGATGTGGGTCGACGGCGACGTGCCCTTGGGCAGCCGCGGCACGCCGTCGTCGAAGACGGCGATGCTGGTCTTGTCCTGGGCGCCGGCCAGCGAGACGCGTGCGCCTTGCCCGTGGATGTCGATGGCTGCGGCCGACCGCCTGGCCAGGACGGCCGCGATGGCTTTCCACGTCGTGGCCTCGTAGCGGGGGGGGTCCGGTGTTTGCCCGGGCGCGACGAGCACGAAGGCGCCAGCGGTGTCGCCGGCCACCTCCAGCAGCAGCGAGAACAGGGTGGAGGCTTTGCGCTGGGTGGCCAGGTAATCGCGCAGCTCGCCCTCCGGCAGCAGGTTCTCGAAGAAGGCCTGCACCTCGTGCGCGGCCTGCCGGCCGGGCTGCAGCGGGATCGTCGCCAGCGTCATGCGCCGGTCACCGCTCAACCAGCCGGGCGAGTACTCGAAGGCCAGCGGCACGCCGTCGTATACGACGCCGACGAGGTCGCTGCCGTAGTAGACGTCCAGCCGGTCGGGCCGAGTCGGCATCACGCGTCCCTCACAGCGTCGGCGCCGATCGCGATGCCTTCGTGCGCACCACCAACTCCAGGCCCAGCAGGCCCATGAGGTCCAGCACCTTCTGCAGTTGCACGGTCGGTTTGCCGCTCTCCAGATCGACGACGAAGCGGTTGCCGGTGTTTCCCAGGCCCGCCAGGTCGAGCTGCGTCAGCGTCAGCCGCTTGCGCTGATCGCGGATGACGGCGCCCAGTTCAGCCGATGAGCGAATGAGTGTCTCGCTGTCACTAGAGTGACCGATCGGTAAGTCGTTCGTCGTGAGAGGCATCGCAGGCCGTTGAAGTTACCTTTCGGTAATTCTCTGGCTCGACCTGCGTGAGGTCAAGCGGAAAGTGACTAATCGGTAATTTATTTTCGAGAACCGTCAAGGCTCCCGCTCGGGCACGGACAAGCCGCATGCGAGCGTCGAATCACCGTGCCGACCGCGGCTCCGGCGGCAGAAGCGCCAGCCGAAACCGCAACCGAGCCGGGCCCGGCGGCGCAGGCCGCCGTGAGCGTGCAAGGGTATGCGCTGGAGCCGCGAACCCCGACGCCAGTCCGCGTCGTTGATCAAGGCCTCTGGATAGGGTGGCTCGTTGCGGCGGCGCTGCTTGCCGTGGGCATCGCGCGGCGGCCACGCCGGTAGCGAGGCCTGCGAGGGATCAGTGCCCGGACTCCCGCTTGCCGTCGTTCGGCATTTCGGGAAAGTGAGCACGGGCGTGGCTCTTCACTTTGCCAGGCGGGCGCGGTCGGCTTTCATTGTCGATAGTCCGAGGAAACCGACGTACCAATGCATCGCCGGGCCTCGAGGATCGCCGCGGCGCGGTCCGATTCGGTGGGTAAGTGATCCGGGATGCGGAAAGAAATTCCGAACCCGTGGATGACCAACGAGCCGCCATACGGGGCTCGCGATGTCTTTCCTGAATCGTTATAGTGAGGTGCACAAAGTCGAATCCGCCCTGCGGACCCGGTCCGTTCGCTTGGCGAAGTGGCTCGCCTGCCATGAAAGGGGCTGACCATGACGACCTCCCGCATCCGGGGCGGCTCGCGCATCTCCGCGCGCGACGGTGCCCCGTCCGTCCATCTGGCGAAGCTGGCGGAACTCCTCTCCCAGTCCGTCGCTCCCGCCGAGAGCACGGGCGTCGACGGCTTGCCGCTGTTTTCGGCGCGTGACGGCCGGGTGCGCGTGAATACCCGCGGCGTGCTCTCCCGGCTGCTGGCCCATCCCGACTTCCTGTCGGCGTTCGCATCGGGCGGGGAAACGGGCTTCCTGCGCGACGCCGATCCGCCGCCCTACGGCACTACCGCCAAGATGGGCGGTCGACTTCTGCACGGGACGCAGGCCGCGAACGCCGAGGCGATCAATGCGATACGCAACGCGGTGATCGGGCAACTCGACGGTGCCATGGCGGGGTTCGATTTCGCGACGCTCAGCGAAAGCCGGTTCGGGGAAGCGCTCGAGGCGATGGCAGAAACGGTCGGCACGTCGACTCCCCTGGTCGCGAAGAACGCTCTGATGGTTCCCGTGGAATTCGCCGAGGCGAGCCGACCCGTGGTCGAGCGGCAGCGCGACATCGGCCGCGTGCTTTCGGGCATCGAGACCGTGGACGGCCGCGATTGGCTCGAACTGATGCTGTCCGGCGTCGCGCGCCAACTGCGAAACGACAACGAAGACGCCGACGACATCGAGGCCATCACCGACGCGATCCGTCGCCAGAGCGAGCGGCCGGGCTCGCAGATTCGGCAGTTCCTCGACTTCCTGGAAGACGAGGCCATGGCGCGCGTGCGCATGCAGGTGTGCATGCGGATCATGGAAGCCGTTGCCGCGCAGAGCCCCAGGGATGGCTTCAAGAGAATCCACCGCAGCCTGGTCTCGCGCGCCGGCGTCATGCAGGACATCGCCGACGAGATGGTGCGTCTGCTGAAGACCAAGTCGACCTCGTTCGTCACGACCGCCAACCGCAACGCGGACAAGCTGCTCATTTCCGTTCAGAAGACCATTTTCGAGTGGGAGGTCGTTCGTGGGCTGACATCCGACAAGGAGGACGTGCTGGTCAAATCCGAAAACGGGCCTGACACGATCGCCTGGTTCAGTCGCATCCGGGTCAGCGAAGACCCTTGGCCATCCAGCGTCGCCTCGGTCTGGGTCGCGACCCACCTGCAGGAGCGGTCCCTGACGGTCGCCGGCGAAGCGCGGGAAATGGCGATGGGCAAGAGCCTGGACGGCCCCGTGATCCCCGTGCGCTTAGTGCCCTACGCGTGGCGTCAGCAGGACTGGGTTCCGGCCCTGCCGAATCCGCGGGTCCTGGAAACCGCCCGGGGAATCGACGTCGAATACGACTTGCGGCTCCTGACCCTCACGAAGAAGAAGGACAACGAGAAAGCGCATGCCGAGCAATTGCGCACCGCCGTCGTCGCGGCCACGGGGATGCTCGTGTACGTCGTGCTGTTCGAGCTGGTCCTGCGCGCGAAGGCCGTCCGGCCAGGCCTCACGATGACGCTCGTGCGCTTGCAGCGGGCTGGGAAATCGAAAGACCGCGAAGCCGACGCCCAGGACGGAAACACAGCCATCTACGCAATCAGCCAGGCACTGGAGAAGGCGCTGTGCCGCGAACTGCCGGTCAAGCTGCAGGGCCTCACGACCGAGGACGAGGCGACGGACAGCCAGCGCTGGAAGAACCGGGGCGCGCTCGCCGCTCTACTGGGGGGCCAGCCCGTCACCTTCGCGCAAGAGGGCGCCGTCGAGAAGGTGGCGATGGTCAGCTACGTTACCCGGCCATGCGACACCCACCCGGGTTATCCCGAGGCCGACGGCTTCCTTTTCATCAGCCGCACTTATGTTGCCGACAGCGTCGGTGGCCGGACCACGGTCAAGCTCGACCAAATGCTGTCGCGGCTCGTCGAGAGCCGCAAGGATTTCGGCATCCCGCACCTCATCCTGGAAGAAATCGCGCGCTTGCGGAGGGCGGGCTACCTGCACATCCTGATGCTGTCCCACCACTTCGGGAACCGGCACATCGGCCGAGCGGCCGAGCGGCACTCGCCGCATGCCACGCTCCGGTTTCTGGACGAGGCGGCCACCCGCTTTCCGGACGTGCATCTCTATCCGTTGCGCCGCGACGTGTTCTCGGCCACCAGGCTGCGCAAGCGTGACAGCCAGGAGAGCGCGTTCGAGGTCGTTCGCTACGACGCTCACCAGAAGATGTACCGGGAGGGCGCCGCCGAGGTTCTCCGCAGCCTCCTGCCCGTGTACACGTTCGCGACGCTCCATGTCGTGGGCGACGAGGGGCGCCCTCAGTCCGGTTTCTGCACGTATTTCTTCGATGCCGAGCACCGGTTGACGGACTTCAACCTTCGGGAGACGACTCGCGCCAACATTCTCGGCACGGGCGAAGCCGAACAGAATCGCCGCTCTCTGGTGAGCGTCCTTCGAGCCATCCATTTCCTGGAAAGCGAGAAACCCTCGAACAAGGCCAGCCTCCTGCCCGTGCTGGACCCGTTCGACTGGGCGAGTCCGACGACCACCGCGGCCGCCGGCGAGCTCGCGGTCGTGTCGCGGCGCGGCGGCAGGGCCATCGTGCTGTCCCTGCCGGCCGTCCTGGCGCACGTCACGCGCGTCCTGCACAAGGAAAAGGTCGGCGATGAGTGAGCTTGCATTCCAGAAACAGGCCGAGCTCTGGGGGCAAGCCTACGAACTGCTGGTCAAGCGGGGCGTTCTGGCTCATCTGATCGAATCCGGGCTGCTGGACCCGGAACACTCGCAACTCGTCGCCTGGAAGCGGTATCAGTTGCTGGACGTCTCGAAGGCGCTGAACCGCAGCCTTGGAATCCTCGATGAGACCTTGCGCGATCGGGTCAAGGCCGCCGTGGAGCACATGGCGCTGACCGCCTATGGAGTCGGGTATACCGCGATGAGAGAGTACCTGCGCAGCCTGCCGAAGGCCGCCAGGATGAAGCTGAAGCTGCGCGCGCTGTGGTGTCCATTGCTGCTGCCAGACGACGATGAAGAGCCGCAACAGCGCATGCGGCGGGACCGCGAGGCGTTCCATCGACAGTTCGCCCTGCACGGCCTGCTGGATCCGCAGCTTTCGGCGAAGGGCCAGCCGGCGAACGCGGATTTCGTCCTGTGGCTGTCGGGCGATTTGCGGGAGGACTACCTGCTGGTGCAGGAGTATTCGTTCGACATGCCGCGCGCGGTTGCCGACTTCAGCGATCAAGAGGCGCATCTGGAAGAGTTGACGCGCCACCGCCGGCTGATCGACGGCCGTGGCGTGTTCGCGCGGGTGACCGCCGAGGTGGATGGGGAGTCGTTCAAGCTCTCGGAAGACATCAGGCACCATCTGAACGCGCTCACGAGCGGCAACAAGCCGTTCTACAAACTCTGTCAGGCATGCTCGTACGCGGCCGCCACTGCCGAATGGCTGCGCCGAGACGGCGTCCTCGCCAAGCCCTGCAACGTTCGGGCACTCGCGATCACGCCCAACGGACTGGAAAGCATCGCCGCCAGGTTCCTCGCCGATAACCCGGCGGACCCGCGCCGGCAACTGATGGAGCAGATGGGCAAGGCCTACAGGCAGGCTCGCAAGCTGGCCGATGGCGATGAAGAAGGTCTGCTGCTGCAGGTCAGGAGCGTGTTCCGGAACATGCTCTCGCGCCTTCCCGGGAGCCTGAAGAATGGCCTCAAGAGCCTGGCTCGGGCACCGGAGCCGGGAGACGACTACCTGTTCGAGTTCGAGGAGGACATGGGGAGGTTCGCCAATCCCGCGGACCTCTACGACCTCGAAGCGGCCATGGCGCTGGTGCCGAACGCGCCGGGTCTCGACGCGTTCTTCGGGCAGCCGGCCAGCGCCGCGCTGGCGCCGCTTTTGACGGCGCGGGCAAAGGACGGCAGGGTGTCGCTCCGCGACGTCCACGCAGCCGCCATCGTGGCCGCCATGGGCCGGTCCGTGGCCGGCAAGGTCAACGTCATCGCCCTCGAGGGGAACCCCGGCATCGGCAAGACCACGGCGGTTCGCGAACACCTGGAGAAAAAGCCGCAGGGGTATCTGTTCCTGTACGTGAGCCCCCGGGTCGTGATCAACCGCGACGTCACGCAGAGCCTCGCTCGCCGGGACGGCGAGCCATCGGGCATCCTGACCATCACCACCAACGCCGCCCTGATTTCGTCCGCGCCGCGCTGGCACATGAACCAGGTCGACGCCGGCCTTGCCACGCGCAAGCGCGTGGATGGCGCGGTGGTGGTCGACGGCGTGCCGGAACTGGTCAAGCCGAACGGCGCGATTCTGGTCATCAGCCCGGAGCAAGAGCAGGAGATCGAGGCCGCGCACGCCGGTTCTCGCATCGGCAAGACGACCCTCTCGGAGAACGAGGACATCGTTGACGAACGCTCGATGGCGGGCGTGCTCTCCAGCATGTCCACCACGACCCGCGACCTGCTGGCGTTGAACCCGGACGTGAACCGTGTCGTCATGACGGCGGCGCTCCAGGGGTTTCGCGAGAAAGCCGGCGGCAAGACCACGATGGACGCCTTGTCCAATCTGTTCAGGGGCAAAGCGGGCGACCCGGCGGGGGTGCGCGAGCGCCAGGCGTTCGCCGAGCGCATCCCGAACATCGTCGTCATGGTCGACGAGTTGGCCGGCGACGGGGCGGGCTCTCCATTCGTGCATGCCGTGGCCACCTGGTTGCACGACCAGTTCATCGGCTGTTTCGAAGACGGGCCCAGCCCGTTCATCGTGACGCTGGTCATTGCCGACGCATCGCTGGCCAATGAAGTGGTCTTGTCGCGCTACCTGGCCGCGGGCCAGCACACTCCGGACAAGATTCTGGTGTCCAAGTCTCATGGCCGGCGGGCGTTCGACCTCGCGCTGTCCCGGATGCCTCTGGGCGCAGGCGGTCCGAAGACGGCGCTGCACGTGATGACCAACAGCTTCCCGGCCAGCCGGCTGACGGTCGAGTACAAGGTCCGACTGACTTCCGTGGACACGGAGGTACGCAGTACCGGCGAGATGGAGACGGCACGTCAGGCCGTGCGCAGGGTCGTTGGCGAGGCAGTGCTGAACGGGGCCAAAGAAGAGATTCTCCAAGCCCTGCGTGCCGGGGCCGCCCAGGTCATCTACTTCGCGCAAGACAAGAACTTCCTTGGCGATCTGGCTTCCGAACTAGCCAGGGAGGAAGACCTGGGGCCGACGGGAGTCGCCGTGCTGGATTCGTCGGTTCCTGGCCACGAGCGCAAGAAGCTGGTCGAGCCGGCCACCCGCGACGCGATCAGGGTCTTCTTGATGACCTCTTCCGGAGCCCGGGGGGTGTCGTTTCCGAAGACCGACTGCATCATTGCCGCGGTTCCGCGTTTCGCCATCGAGGCCGCCCTGATGGAAATCGCGCAACTCGTTTACCGCGGACGCGGCAACTACCGGGACGAAGGCGGAAGCTGGGTGTCCGGGGATACCGTGCCGCGCCGGCTCGTCATGCTGGTCGACGACTACGTGGTCGAGGACGAGGAGGAGCCCGACCCCCGGCAATGGCTGAGGCAGTCGGTGGACCTGCTCACGCTGCTGGTCATGCTGCGATCGGCGATCTTCACCCGCATCACGGGCGACGCCGGCCTGCGGCAGTCGCTGGCCTTGGTTCCGGTCGGGCGGGTCGGGCTCGAGGAATTGGTCAGCCTGATGTCCCAGAATGTGACGCAGTTCGTCAAAGAGGCGGACGTGGTCTGGCGCCGCATCAAGGACCCGCAGAAGGTCGGCCTGATCAAGAACGCGCGGGCCAACGTCATCGAGCTGTTCTCGCGCACGAAACTCCAGGCCGTGACGGCCAAGGCAGACGACCCTCGCACCATGGTCCGCTACCGAGACGCCAAGGAGCTGTGCGACCTGGCTTGCGGACCGCTTCGACCGCTGCTGGTCTACGCGGCCCGGCGCACGTCCGTCCCCGAGCACGTTTTCGTGTCCGGTCCCGCGTTCCTCGAGAACTGGGGCGACTTCGACAAGATGGAGGTCTTCGGCTTCGAGGGCCATACGACCGAGGTCTCGTTGACCGGTAAGCGCGTCATCGCCCAGTTGCTCGCCATCGACGAGGACCGCAGCCTGCCGCAGGCGCTGCGGCAGCCGGCCGCCAACCTGCTGCGCATCTTGCAGCGCGAAAAAAAGGACGCCGCCAACGAGTTCAACACGCTGAAGAATCTGAAATCGCCGAACACCTGGATCGCCGTCCCTTCGGGCTACATCCAGTTCATGGCGCGAGACCGGCGCCAGGACGGGGAGCCGTTCGAAGTCGAGGATCCGGACGCCTGGCGGGACGCCCTGGCGCAGAGCCTTTCGGCCACCAGCGCGGTAATGCCGCCGATCCCTCGCTACGAGGAGTACCCGTGGGCGGCCTCCGTCGGGAATGCGAACCCGCTGAAGCTGGACACGGTGTTCGACGATCGGTACTTCATGGCCTCCAACGAGCTGAATCTGCTGAACACGCTATTGCTCTGCGACGAAGGCGAGGCGAGCGGGTCCTGAAACGGGCTTCGATCAAGTGCCGGTCGGCAACGCGGTGGATCGTCGCGGCTGGCCGGCGTCAGCGACGTGAATGGTGGCAACGGCCAAGGCATGCTTCGATGCCACGGGCCGTTCGGAGCTTGCCTCACCCTTACCCTTGGCGATGAGCGATCAGCGCCGCCGTCCGCGCAAGCTCCGCACTGGGGTTGAAGACCACCCAATCTTCGTCAGTCTCCAGTTCTCGCAGCAGCAAATCCCCCGACTCCGCCAGCGTCTGCATCACTGGTGCCATGTTTCTCGCAATGGAGTCGCCCCGACTCTCGATGGCCTGTTGCACGGTGCCAAGGGACAACGCACGGTCGAAGCCGTAGCAGACGGGCGATAGAAGTCCCGAGGGCTCGACCACGAGTACGCCAAGCCGCGAGCCGATGTTGTCGCCATTCGGGCCGCGTTCCGGCGCGTCGGCGTAAAGCAGTCGAGGATGTTCCGACGCGACGAGCCTATGCACCAAGTCGCAATGCACGGTGCAGCTATCGGCCACGGCTCGAGCGATGAGGTGCGCGGCGACGTACAGCACGGTCTGCGTTTCTCTGTCGAGAAGCTCGCCGCTGCCCATCGCCAAAGCTCGACCAGCGGCCTCGATGGCATGGAAGTTCACGAAGCTCGCGCCGGCGCTCGAGGCGGAAGCGACTACCGCTTCCAGCTCGTCCAAGTTTCGCGTGGAGACGCCGCAACTCACGCCGCACTGCAGACCCGCGTCGCTGATGGCGGTCAAGGCCCGCAACGCGCGCACGTATGCGCCCGAGCGCCGCCTCATTGCATCGTGCGTGGCGCCGACCCCGTCCAGGCTCACGCACACGCTGTCCGCTCCTGACAAGCGCTTCGTCTGCGCGGGATCGGCTGCTTGAAGGCCATTCGTGACGATCGAGACCTGCTGATCCAATGCCCGAGCCTTGGCGATCACCGCCTCGAGGTGCGGCGAGAGCAAAGGTTCACCACCGGAGATGGCGACGTGCGTGTAGCCCAACGCCTTTCCCAGCTCGACCGCACCCAGTGCCTCGTCCAGCGTCAGTGCGGCGGTGGCACCCGGGCCGCTGTCGCTGTAGCAGTGCAGGCAACTGAGATTGCACCGCTGAAGCAGGTGCAAATGCATGATCGGGACGGAAGTCGGACCCGCGCAAGCGACGCTCGCGGGCACCTGCGCATCCGGAAGATCCCGAGCCGCCGCATCCACAATCCGGATGAGCGATGACCTTGCTGGCTGCACGATCTGCTCAGGGCTTACTTGCCGTCGTCATCAGACTTAAGGACGACGGTGCGCGGCCTGCCTGATATCCTGAATCAGCCTATCAGCTAGCAACAGGAAGCCTCGACGACAAAAAGCTTCGATTAGTTTGCGGGCCACCAGCGCCCTTCGCATGCACAAGAAAATCGAGAACAATCGAACACTCGACAACATGGGGGATGGCGATGGTGGGGGCGAAATCAGCGACGACGGCTCGATCCGGAAAGGCATCGTCGAAAAAGGCTGTTGTCGCCAAGAAGAAGACGGCCCCAGCCAAGAAGGCCGCGCCGAAGAAGACGGTCTCCGCGAAGAAGACGGTGCTGCCTGCGGGGCAGGTTGCTGCCAAGAAGCCCCTTGTCAAAAAAGCCGTGGCGAAGAAGTTGCCACCGGCCAAGATCGCTCCTGCCGCCAAGAAGGCGGCAGCCAAGACCGCACCCAAGCGGATCCGGCTGGCCGAAGCCAGGCCGTTGGACGACTCCTTGAGAAGGAAGCTGGCTGACCTGATGTACCAGGCGCGGCAGGAGCGCAAGGAGCGCGAGGAGAGCTTGTCCGACCTGGTCGTGGTCCAGGCCGACAGCAAGCTTTCTGCCGGCAGTGCCGAAGCGCAGACCGTTTCGGCGCTCAGCCAGGGCAACATGGCGATGATGCGGGTGTCTGCCGAGCCGGGCAAGGAGCCTCCCAGGATCGACATCGTTCGGCACCTTGGTACCAGCATGGCCATGCGGGCCAATGACACCGCGCTGAGCATGGTTCGGCGCAGCAGCCTCGGCCTGCGGATCTTCTCGGCAGCCTACCTCTATCCGCAGTACATCCGACCCTTGGGCGACGACCTGGCGGCCCATGCTTTGAAGGTCGCTAGCGCCACCAAGGTGACCAGGATCGTGGTGCGGCTTCGCGATCCGGCCGGGCAGCCCATCGGCGGCGTGAAGGTGCGTGCCATGCTGGATTGGCTCGGCACGAACTTGTCGGCTCGCTCTGATGCGAACGGCGACGCGACGCTGGAAGTCCCGGTGGACTTTCCTCGCCTCGAGCTCATCATGGCCGAACCTGACCATACGCACTGGTCCCAGTACGCCAAGGGCTTTGACCGGGCCACCGCGCCGGCCATCCTGGAAATGACATTGCTGCCGCTGCTGCCTGACGGCTTCGAACTGATGCAGAAGTACGCGCCGCACGACCCGGACGCGGGTCAGGGCGTCACGGTCGGCGTCATCGACAGCGGCGTCGGCCCTCATGCCGATCTGACCGTCGTGGGAGGTGCCTGCACCGTCAGCGGCGAAGACTCCACTGACTTTACCGACAATGGCATCGGGCACGGAACACATGTGGCCGGGATCATTGCGGGCAAGCTCGGGCCATCCGGCTTGTACGGGGTGGCGCCAGCATGTCGGCTGATGTCGTATCGTGTCTGCCCGCAGACGGGCAACCGCGAGCGAGCGGAGTCGGTCGATGTGGCTGCGGCCATCGAGCAGGCCATCATCGACCAATGCGACCTGATCAACATCAGCTTGGGAAGCCTGCAGGCGATGCCGGAACTGCCGGCCGTGCTCGAAAAAGCCCGTAACGCCGGTATCGTCGTGTTCGCGTCGACCGGCAACGATGGCCAAGGGGTGCTGCGCTACCCGGCGCGCTACAGCCATACGCTGTCGGTCGGAGCCCTCGGGCAGGACGCGACGTTTCCGACGAATACGCCAGAAACATTCAATGTGGGCGCAGTGCGCAGCGGAAACGAGTTCGTTGCCGCCTTTTCGAACCATGGTGCGGGTACGGACTTCATCGGTGTGGGGGTAGCCGTGTTGTCCACGTACCCCGGCGACAAGTACGCCATGATGTCGGGTACCTCCATGTCCGCGCCGTTCATTACGGGCATGGCGGCCCGGCTGTTGTCCCAGGCGACCAATGTGCTTAATATGGCCCGTGGGCCCAGCCGGGTGGATGCCATCATCGCGATGCTCTGCGCGTCGGCCCGCGTGCCCGGCTGGCCGGGCGAGTACGGAGCGTTTGGAGTGCTGGTTTGACGCCGTTCGTCTTCAAATTCAAGGGGTTGCCTGCCCAGCGTGGTCAGGCGATGGAAGACTTGCGTACGCAACTGCCCCGCGACGCATTGGTGACGCCTAAGACGACCGACCTGGTCGAGGTTCGGCTCGAGGACGCGGAGGCGGCCAGGATGCTGCCTGGCCTGCAGCGCGAATTCGCCTCGCTCTGGGAGGTGACGCTGCCCACGTACGCTGAGATCAAGCCGCCGGCGTTCAACTGGGCCATTGTCCGCGACAAGCTCGGATCCTAGTCAAGCCGTTGGGCCGGTCTGGCTCTCTACAGCGCGGGTTCTTTTCGGCCTTCTCCCGTCCGCATGCGATGAATCGCGTCACATCAGGGTTCGTGCTGTAGTTCAGGTGCGCCTCGTTCGGGTCGACTAGGACTGCCGGGGTATTTCCTCCCCCCAACCTCACTCTATGTTCTGCACCTGCTCCCGAATCTGCTCCACCAGCAACTTCAGCGTCATCGCCGCATTCGTCAGCTCCCGCGTCGCCGACTTCGACCCGACCGTATTCGCCTCGCGGTTCATCTCCTGCATCAAGAAATCCAGCCGCTTGCCGACGCTGCCGCCGCCGGCCAGCACGTCGCGCACCTCCTGCGCGTGCGCGCGCAGCCGCGCCAGTTCCTCGGCCACGTCGATCCGCATCCCGTACAGCGTGATCTCCTGACGCAGCCGGGCGAAGGTTTCTTCGGCGGGCACCGTCGTGCCGGCCGACGCGTCGGTCAGCACGGTCCGCAGCCGCTCGGTCAGGCGTTCTTCGTACTGGCGCAGCAGGCTCGGAACGAAGCCGGCGACCTGCTCGACGGTGGCTTCGATCTGGTCGATCAGGCCGAGCACGACCTGGGCGAGCTTGCCGCCTTCGCGCCGGCGGCTGGCGACGAGCTCGGTCAGCGCGTCGCCGGCCATCCTGGCGATCGGCTCGAGCATGGCGCCGGCATCGAAGCGGTCTTCGCCGAGCACGCCGGGCCAGCGCAGCAGGTCGGCGACCGTCATCGGCGCGGCGTCGGGGACGACCTGGCGCACGCTGGCGGCCGCCTGCGCGAGGCCGGCCAGCAGGTCGCGATCGACGCTGGTCCGACGGTCGGTCTGCTGCTGGCGATGGAAGGCGATCCGGCATTCGACCTTGCCGCGTTTGAGCGTTCCGGCCAACCGTTCGCGAAGCGCCGGTTCCACGGCGCGTAGATCGTCGGGTATCTTGAAGACGATGTCGAGGAACCGGGAGTTGACGCTGCGCAATTCGAGCTGCAGCGTCGCTTGCGGCGTTTCGCGCAGGATCGACGCGTAGCCCGTCATGCTCTGGATGGACGGGGCCGGGGTCGCAGGGAGTGCCGGGGATGGAGAGGGATCGCGTTCGGGCATGCAGGCAGGGGCGGTCGATGACAACGAATAGCGGATGGTAAGGCCGATGTTCTTCTACAATGCGACGGATCGCGGCGGACGCGTCGCGTCGCATCCGCCCGCGGCGGAGCCAGTATCGCGCAGATTCGCGAACCGGGCACGCCGGTTCCCGTCCGGCTTGCCGCTCGTCGAGGACATTCGCTAGGCCATGGCAGCCCAGACCAACGCGCCGCTGCCCGACGGCATGCAGATGAGCGGCTACACGCTGATCCGGAAGATCTCGAGCGGCGGGTTCTCGATCGTCTACCTCGCCGAAGACGCCGACAGCCAGCGCTACGCGATCAAGGAATACCTGCCGAGCACGTTGGTCAAGCGCGAACCCGGCCAGCTCGTGCCGACGATCTCGACCGAGAACCTGGCGACCTATCGCAACGGGCTCAAGTGCTTCTTCGAGGAGGGGCGGGCGCTGGCGCGCATCCTTCATCCGAACGTGGTGCGCGTGGTCAACTTCTTTCGCGCCAACGAGACCGTCTACATGGTGATGGCGTACGAGGAGGGGCGCAGCCTGCAGGAGCTGATCCTGCGCAACCGCAATCGCCCCGACCGGATCGTGATCTCCGAGCGCCACGTGCGCGCGGTGTTCGCGCAGGTGATGAACGGCCTGCGCGAGGTGCACGCCAACCGGATGCTGCACCTGGACCTGAAGCCGGCCAACATCTACATGCGGCTCGACGGTTCGCCGATGCTGCTCGATTTCGGCGCGGCCCGGCAGACGCTGACCGCCGATGCGCCCAAGCTGTTTCCGATGTACACGCCGGGCTTCGCCGCGCCCGAGCTGTACAAGAAGAACCAGCAGCTCGGTCCCTGGACCGATGTCTACAGCATCGGCGCGAGCATGTTCGCTTGCATGATGGGGGCGCCGCCGCAGCCGGCCGACCAGCGCGGCCTGAGCGACAAGATGCCGGCGCTGTTCCAGCAGTTGCGCGAGCGCTATTCGTCGTCGCTGGTCGATCTGCTCGACTGGTGCCTGAGCCTCGATCCGCTGAAGCGGCCGCAGAGCGTGTTCGCCGTGCAGAAGCGCCTGCGCGACAGCGACGGCCGCAACGAGTCCTTGCCGCCGGTCGAACGCGGCCGTTCGGTGCGAAGCTGGCTGGAGGCGATGACCGGCCGGCTGGGCCGGCGATCGGGCCAGGACGGCGCGCCCCCGGCCCGGCTGACCGGATCGCGTTGACGCGGCCGACGCCGACTCCAGGCAATCCGAGGCATACGACGATGCGGTTTTCGATCTTCCAGGACAGCGCGATCGGGGCACGATCGATGAACCAGGACCGCATGGGCTACTGCTTCACGCGCGACGCGCTGTTCATGGTCGTCGCCGACGGCATGGGCGGCCACCTGCGCGGCGAGGTGGCGGCGCAGATCGCGCTGCAGAGCTCGGCGGCGGTGTTCCAGTCCAGCGCGCGGCCGTCGGTGGCCGATCCGGTCGCGTTCCTCGACCAGGCGTTACGCCACGCCCACCGCGAGATCCTGCGCTACCAGCATCGGCATGGGCTGCCCGAGGCGCCGCGCACGACGATCGTCGCCAGCATCGTCCAGGCCGGGCGCGCGTGGTGGGCGCACGCCGGCGATTCGCGCATCTACCTGATGCGCGACGGTCTGGTGCTGGCGCGCACGCGCGATCACTCGAAGGTGCAGACCCTGGTCTCGATGGGCCTGCTGCAGCCGGGCGAGGAAGAAACGCATCCCGAGCGCAACAAGGTGCTGAACTGCCTGGGCTCGCCGTTCGAGCCGACGATCGAGATCAGTCAGCCGATCGGCCTGCAAGCGGGCGACCGGCTGCTGCTGTGCAGCGACGGCCTGTGGTCGGCCTGGGCCGAGGCCGAGCTGGGCCGCGCGCTGTGCGCGGCGCCGATCGCGCAGAGCGTGCCCGAGATCGTCCGGCGCTCGGTGGCGACGCTGGGCCGCACCGCCGACAACTGCACGGGGCTGGCGTTCACCTGGGAAGGCGAGAGCGCCGCCGCGGCGGGCGGGGTGTCGTCGTCGACGCTGCCCGAGGGCGCCTATACGTCGACGATCATGCCGCACGTGCCGACCGGCGAGTCGGCGAGGGAACTGTCCGAAGACGAGATCGAGCGTACCATCCGGGAAATTCGTTCGGCGATCGACAAGACCCAGGGCAAATGACCGCATCCCCCGATCCTTCTTCTCCCGTTTCGACGACTTCCTCTTCCTCGATTTCCGCTTCCGCCGGCGGTGCGTCGCCGGGTGCCGCCGCGGCGTCCGATCGCGGCCCCGTCGCCCGCGCCGGTGGCCGCCGGCCCTACCAGTTGCGCGCGGTGCGCCTGACGCGCGGGTTCACGCGCCATGCCGAAGGCTCGGTGCTCGTCGAGTTCGGCGACACGCGGGTGCTGTGCACGGCCAGCATCGAGGATCGCGTTCCCGGTTTCCTCAAGGGCAAGGGCAGCGGCTGGCTGACGGCCGAGTACGGGATGCTGCCGCGCTCGACGCATACGCGCAGCGATCGCGAGGCGGCGCGCGGCAAGCAGTCGGGCCGCACGCAGGAGATCCAGCGGCTGATCGGCCGCAGCCTGCGGGCGGTGTTCGATCTGCAGGCCTTCGGCGAGCGCACGCTGCAGATCGACTGCGACGTGCTGCAGGCCGACGGCGGTACGCGCACCGCGTCGATCACCGGCGCGTTCGTCGCGGCGCACGACGCGGTGTCCTGGCTGATCGGGCAGGGCGCGTTGACCGCGTCGCCGATCCGGGATCACGTCGCCGCGGTGTCGGTCGGCATCGTCGGCGGCGTCGCGATGCTCGATCTCGACTATCCGGAGGACTCGGGCTGCGAGACCGACATGAACGTCGTGATGACCGGCAGCGGCGGTTTCGTCGAGATCCAGGGCACGGCCGAGGGCGCGCCGTTCGATCGCGCGCAGATGGACGCGCTGCTGGCGCTGGCCAGCGACGGCATCGCGCGGCTGGTCCAGGCGCAGCGCGAGGCGCTGGCCGCGCCGCCGCGCGCCTGAGCGCGGGGAGGCGGCGATGAGCGGACCGGTCCGCATCGTGCTCGCGTCCCACAACGCGGGCAAGCTGCGCGAGATGTCGGCGCTGCTGGCGCCGCTGGGCGTCGAGCTGCTGCCGCAGGCGTCGCTGGGCATCGGCGAGGCCGACGAGCCGCACGACACCTTCGTCGAGAACGCGCTGGCCAAGGCGCGCCACGCCTGCCTGGCCAGCGGCCTGCCGGCGCTGGCCGACGACTCGGGGATCAGCGTCAACGCGCTGCAGGGCGAGCCGGGCGTCTATTCGGCGCGCTACGCGCAGCGCGCGGGCGGCGACAAGGGCGACGCGGCCAACAACCGCCATCTGTTGCAACGGATGCGGGGCATGGCCGATCGCTCGGCGTTCTACTACTGCGTGCTGGCGCTGGTGCGCTGGCCGGGCGATCCCTGTCCGCTGCTGTCCGAGGCCGCCTGGCACGGCGAGGTCGTCGAGACGCCGCGCGGCGCCAACGGCTTCGGCTACGACCCCCATTTCCTGCTGCCCGAGCTGGGGCGCACGGCCGCGGAGCTGCCGCCCGACGAAAAGAACCGCCTCAGCCATCGCGGCCGCGCGATGGCCGGGCTGCTGGCGCGGCTGCCCGGCTCGGGCCTGCTGGCGCCGCGCTGAACGCGGCGGCATCGCGGTGGCCGCGTCGATCACGCTCGACACCGGCGGGGCGCTGACCCAGTTGCCGCCGCTGTCGCTGTACGTGCACCTGCCGTGGTGCCTGAAGAAGTGCCCGTACTGCGATTTCAACTCGCACGAGTGGCGCGCGGGCGGGCCGGGGTCCGCTCTGGCGTCCGGGCCGGCGCCGGTCCGCGGTCCCGCGGTCGCGACGCTGACCGCTGACCAGTCGGTGCTGCCTGTGCTGCCGGTGGGCCGCGGCGGCCCTGACCCGCAGACCGAGGCCGAGTACGTCGACGCGCTGCAGGCCGACCTCGAGGCGGCCTTGCCGTTGATCTGGGGCCGTTCGGTGCAGACGGTGTTCATCGGCGGCGGCACGCCGAGCCTGTTCTCGCCGGCGGCGATCGACCGGCTGCTGGCGATGATCCGCGCGCGGCTGCGGCTGGCGCCGGCGGCCGAGATCACGATGGAGGCCAATCCGGGCACGTTCGAGCGCGAGCGCTTTCGCGCGTATGCCGAGGCCGGCGTCAACCGGCTGTCGATCGGCGTGCAGAGCTTCGACGACCGGATGCTCGAAGCGCTGGGGCGCGTGCACGACGGCGATCAGGCGCGGCGCGCGATCGAGACCGCGGCGCAGTGCTACCCGACGTTCAACATCGACCTGATGTACGCGCTGCCGGGCCAGGACCTGGCCGCGCTCGACGCCGAGATCGCGACCGCGCTGGCGTTCGCGCCGCCGCACCTGTCGTGGTACCACCTGACGATCGAACCCAATACGCTGTTCGCGCGCTTTCCGCCGACGCAGCCCGACGACGATACCTCGGCCGACATGCAGCAGCGCATCGAGGCGGCGCTGGCGGTGGCCGGGCTCGAGCACTACGAGGTGTCGGCCTATGCGCGCGCCGGCCATCGCTCGCAGCACAATCTGAACTACTGGGAGTTCGGCGACTACCTGGGCATCGGCGCCGGCGCGCACAGCAAGCTGTCGTTCCACGACCGGATCGTCCGCCAGGCCCGGTACCGCCATCCGCGCCGCTACGTCGAGACCGCGCGGGCGGGCCAGGCCGTCGAGGACGAGCGCCGGCTGACCCGCGCCGACCTGCCGTTCGAGTTCATGCTGAACGCGCTGCGTCTGGTCGACGGCGTGCCGGTCGGCCTGCTGGCCGAGCGCACGGGGCTGACGGTCGCGTCGATCGCCGGTACGCTGCGCGAGGCGGTCGACAAGGGCCTGCTCGACGCCGATCCGACCGTCATCCGGCCCACGCCGCTGGGCGCGCGCTTTCTGAACGACCTGCAAGCGATGTTCCTATAGACCCACGAGGAGACCCCATGCAAACGACGATGATGGACACCCCGCTGTCGCTGAACCACTTCCTGGACCGCGCCGGCCGCCTGTTTCCGAAGTCCGAGATCGTGACCCGCCTGCCCGACAAGTCGCTGCGCCGGCACACGTACGCGCAGTACTACCAGCGCACGCGCTCGCTGGCCGCCGCGCTGCTGGCGGCCGGCCTGAAGAAGGGCGAGCGCGTCGCCACGCTGTGCTGGAACCACCACGTGCACCTGGAAGCGTATTTCGGGATCCCGGCCGCCGGCGGCGTCATGCACACGCTGAACCTGCGCCTGGCGCCGGAAGACATCGGCTGGATCGCCGCGCACGGCGAAGACCGCTTCCTGATCATCGACGACATCCTGCTGCCGCTGTACGAGCAGTTCAAGCACCTGCATGCGTTCGAGAAGGTCTTCGTGTTTCCGTACAGCGGCGAGCCGGTCGCCGCGCCCTTCGTCGACTACGAGCAGTGGATCGCGTCGGCGTCGACCGCGGGCTTCCGGTACGTCGAGCACGACGAGCGCGACCCGGTCTCGATGTGCTACACGTCGGGCACGACCGGGCGGCCCAAGGGCGTCGCCTATTCGCATCGCTCGACGGTGCTGCACGCGCTCGTGTGCAGCCTGCCCGATTACATCGGCCTGTCCGGACGCGACGTGGTGATGCCGGTCACGCCGATGTTCCACGCGAACGCCTGGGGCGTGCCCTACGCGGCGCTGAACCTGGGCGCCCGCTTCGTGCTGCCCGGGCCGCACCTGCACGCCGACGACCTGCTCGACCTGATGCAGGCCGAGAAGCCGACGATGTCGCTCGGCGTGCCGACGATCTGGCTGTCGGTGATCCAGACCTACGAGGCGAACCCCGGGCGCTGGACGCTGCCGACCGGCATGCGCAGCGTCGTCGGCGGCTCGGCCGTCCCCGAGGCGCTGATCCGCGCGTACGCCAAGCACGGGATCGCGCTGACGCAGGGCTGGGGCATGACCGAGACCTCGCCGCTGGCGACGGTCAGCTATCGGACGCCCGAGTTGCTCGACCTGCCCGAGGAGCAGATGTTCGCGCGGCGGGCGATGGCCGGCGTGCCGGTCACGCTGGTCGACGTGCGGATCGTCGGCGACGACGGCGAGTGCGAATGGAACGGCGAGGACGTCGGCGAGTTCCAGGTGCGCGGGCCGTACATCACCGGCGCGTACCACGGGATCGGCAGCGATCCGGACAAGTTCACCGAGGACGGCTGGCTGCGCACCGGCGACGTGGCGTCGATCGACCCGCAGAATTTCGTACGGATCAGCGACCGCACCAAGGACCTGATCAAGTCGGGCGGCGAATGGATCAGCTCGGTCGACCTCGAGAACGCGATCATGGGCCATCCGGCGGTCGCCGAGGCGGCGGTCATCGCCGTGCCGCATCCGCGCTGGGACGAGCGCCCGCTGGCCTGCGTCGTCGTGCGACCCGGCCAGACGGTGACCGCCGACGAACTGCGCGAGATGCTGTCCCAGCAGTTCGCCAAATGGCAGTTGCCCGACGCGATCGAGTTCATCGACGCGGTGCCGCGCACGTCGACCGGCAAATTCTTCAAGGCGGCGCTGCGCGAGCGCTTCAAGCACTGGACCTGGTCGGCCTGAGCGCCTCCTAGTGGGGCGGCGGGCCCGCACCTCGCCCGCCCCGCCGCGTGTTTGCACCAAAAACGGGTTTCGGCGATCATGTGCACCGATTCGGTGCCTGATCTCGATCCTCCGGTGAGTTCCCCGTCGGCGGTTTGCCGCGCGCGATGCGCGCCGGCCGGCGGTTCGCGCGCCCGCCGGATGGCATGGAACCTGCTAATCAACGGTCACCGAACCTATTTTGACCTCAGGAGATTCTGGTTATGGCGAGCCCCAAAGACGTCCTAAAGATGATCGGTGACAACGAAGTCAAATTCGTTGATTACCGGTTCACGGACACGCGTGGGAAGGAGCAACACGTGTCGGTGCCGGCCAAGGTCGTCACTGAGGATACGTTCACGTCCGGGCATGCGTTCGACGGCTCGTCGATCGCCGGCTGGAAGGGGATCGAGGCCTCGGACATGCTGCTGATACCCGATCCGGCCACCGCGAACCTGGATCCGTTCCGCGAAGAAGCGACGCTGATGATGACCTGCGACGTCGTCGAGCCGTCCGACGGTCGCGGCTACGATCGCGATCCGCGTTCGATCGCCAAGCGCGCCGAGGCGTACCTGAAGTCCAGCGGGCTGGGCGACACCGCCTACTTCGGTCCGGAGCCCGAGTTCTTCATTTTCGACTCGGTGCTGTGGCACACCGACATGTCGGGCACCTTCGTCAAGATCAACTCCGAAGAGGCCTCGTGGTCGACCGGCAAGGAGATCGAAGGCGGCAACCTCGCGCATCGCCCGGCGGTCAAGGGCGGTTACTTCCCGGTCCCGCCGGTCGATTCGTTCCAGGACATGCGCAGCGAGATGTGCCTGATCCTCGAGCAGATGGGCGTGCCGGTCGAGGTGCATCACCACGAGGTGGCGGGCGCAGGCCAGTGCGAGATCGGCACCAAGTTCTCGACGCTGGTGCAGCGCGCCGACTGGACGCAGATCCTCAAGTACGTGGTCCACAACGTCGCCGCCAGCTACGGCAAGACCGCCACGTTCATGCCCAAGCCGGTCGTCGGCGACAATGGGTCGGGCATGCACGTGCACCAGTCGATCTGGAAGGACGGGCAGAACCTGTTCGCCGGCGACAAGTACGCGGGCCTGTCGGATTTCGCGCTGTACTACATCGGCGGCGTCATCAAGCACGCCCGCGCGCTGAACGCGATCACCAACCCGGGCACCAACTCGTACAAGCGGCTGGTGCCGCACTACGAGGCGCCGGTCAAGCTCGCGTATTCGGCCAAGAATCGCTCGGCGTCGATCCGGATCCCGTATGTCGGCAATCCGAAGGGCCGCCGCGTCGAAGCGCGTTTCCCGGATCCCATCGCCAACCCGTACCTGTGCTTCGCGGCGCTGATGATGGCCGGCCTGGACGGCGTGCAGAACAAGATCCACCCGGGCGAGGCCGCCGACAAGAACCTGTACGACCTGCCGCCGGAAGAGGATGCGAAGATCCCGACCGTCTGCGCGTCGCTCGACCAGGCGCTCGAGCACCTGGATGCCGATCGCGAGTTCCTGACCCGCGGCGGCGTGTTCAGCAACGCGATGGTCGATGCGTACATCGAGCTGAAGATGCAGGAAGTCACGCGCATCCGGATGACGACGCATCCGGTCGAGTTCGACATGTACTACAGCTGCTGAGCGGTGCAACGGGCCGCCTGGTTCGCCGATCGGCGCGCGGGCGGCCTGGCGGCAGGCAGGGACATCGCGTGGCGCCGCGCCGACACCGATGTCCCTGTTGTTTTGATGCCGTGACCATGCGTCTGCCGGAGATTTCCGATGTTGCCGGGCTGTCATAAACTCCGGGCATTCCAGCCCCCGACCAGCCAGGACCAGGATGCGCATGCGCACTTCGTTTCCAGCATGGATCCTCTTTGCGTGGGCCGCCACCGCGCAGGCCCAGATCTACCGTTGCGAGGCCCCCAACGGGGTGACCGAGTACAGCAACGCCGCGGCGGCCGACAAGGACAAGACCTGCCGGCAAGTCAGCCTGCCGACGATGACGACGATACCGGCGCCCAAGCTGCCGGCGCGCGCGGGGGCGAACGCCGCGCCGGCGGCGGCCAGCGCATCGCCGGCCGGGTTCCCGAAGGTCGACGGCGCGACGCAGAAGGCGCGCGACAACGATCGCAAGCGGATCCTCGAGGACGAGCTGGCCAAGGAACAGACGCGGCTCGCCGAGATCCGCAAGGAATACAACGGCGGCGAGCCGGAGCGGCTCGGCGACGAGCGCAACTACCAGAAGTACCTCGACCGGGTCCAGCGCCTGAAAGAGGACGTCGAGCGCGCCGAAGGCAACGTCCAGTCGCTCAAGCGCGAGCTGGGCACCATCCAGTAGGCGTCGCGCCGGGGCGGGCCGCGTGATGGGCTCGTCGTTCGATATGGGCAGCGGCCGCTGCGGCGCCGCCGAGACCGATCCGCGCTTCGCCGGCCTGCAATTGCTCGGCACCGCCATCGTGCTGCTCGATGCGGCCGGCACCTGCCTGTTCATCAACGAAGCGGCCGAGCAACTGTTCGAGATCTCGCCGCGGGTGGCGATCGGCCATTCGTATTCGCGGGTGTTCGGCATCGACACGCCGGTCGACGCGATGTTCGCGTCGGCGCGGCAGCAGGCGTATTCGCAACGCTCGCAGGACGTCGAACTCGAACGCTCGAATCGCTCGGCGACGCTGCGCCTGCACATGACCGCCGTGCCCGTCGAGGGCGGGCGACTGGGCAAGGCGTCGGTGCTGTTCGAGTGCCGCGAGATGGACCAGCGCCTGCGCTTCGACCGCGAGGTGCAACTGCTCGAAACGGCCAACGCCAATCGCGAGTTGGTGCGCAACCTGGCGCACGAGATCAAGAATCCGCTGGGCGGCATCCGCGGCGCGGCGCAGCTTCTCGAGAGCGAGTTTCCCGGCGACAGCCTGCGCGAGTACACGCAGGTGATCATCAAGGAGGCCGATCGGTTGCAGATGCTCGTCGATCGCCTGCTCGCGCCGCACCGGCTCGCGCGCAAGAAGGTCGCGGTCAACATCCATGAGGTCTGCGAGCGGGTGCGCTCGGTGCTCAACGCCGAGTTTCCGAATTCGCTGACCGTCGTGCGCGACTACGACGCGAGCCTGCCCGAGTTCCCCGGCGATCGCGAGCAGTTGATCCAGGCGGTGCTGAACCTGGCGCGCAACGCCGCGCAGGCGCTCGGCGGCAAGGGCGAGATCTGCTTGCGCACGCGGGTCGCGCGCCAGGTGATGATCGCGCGACGAAAGTGCAGACTGGCATTGGATTTGCATGTCATCGACAACGGACCGGGCATCCCGGAAGCGATCCGCGATCGGATCTTCTTTCCGCTGGTGACCGGACGAGACGGTGGAAGCGGGCTGGGTCTGTCGTTGGCGCAGACGTTCGTGCAGCAGCACGGCGGCGTCATCGAATGTGAGAGCCGGCCCGGTTGCACCGACTTCAGAGTATTGCTGCCATTGCGTTGATCGCCGGTGACCCCGGCGAGGCGCGAAGGCGGATAGCCGGATGCGAATGGTGATGAGTGCTGTCTGGGTCGTTGATGATGATGAGTCGATTCGCTGGGTTCTCGAGAAGGCGCTGAACCGCAACGGGTTCCAGGTCCGCCTGTTCGAGAGCGCGCTCGAATGCCTGGAGGCGCTCGACGACGAATCGCCGGAGGTGATCGTCTCCGACATCCGGATGCCGGGCCGCAGCGGCCTGGAACTGCTCGAACGGATCAAGGGCGATCATCCGAACCTGCCGGTGATCGTGATGACCGCCTATTCCGATCTGGACAGCGCGGTCAGCGCGTTGCAGGGCGGGGCGTTCGAATACCTGCCCAAGCCCTTCGACCTCGACAAGGCGGTCGCGCTGATCGAGCGCGCGGTCAGCGAGTCGACGCCGATCGAGCCCGACACGGATCCGGTCGCCAGCGGGCTGGAAATCCTGGGCCAGGCGCCAGCGATGCAGGAGGTCTTTCGCGCGATCGGGCGGCTGGCCGCGTCGAACGCGACGGTGCTGATCACCGGCGAGTCGGGCACCGGCAAGGAGCTGGTCGCGCGCGCGCTGCACGATCACAGCCATCGCGCGGGCAAGCCGTTCATTGCGCTGAACACCGCGGCGATTCCGCGCGACCTGCTCGAATCCGAGCTGTTCGGACACGAGCGCGGTGCGTTCACCGGCGCGCAGGCCGCGCGGCCGGGCCGCTTCGAGCAGGCCGAGGGCGGCACGCTGTTCCTCGACGAGATCGGCGACATGCCGGCCGAGTTGCAGACCCGCCTGCTGCGCGTGCTGTCCGACGGCGCTTACTACCGCGTCGGCGGACACCAGCCGCGTAAAGCCAACGTCCGCGTGATCGCGGCGACGCACCAGGATCTGGAAGAGCGCGTCCGCCAGGGCCTGTTCCGCGAGGACCTGTTCCACCGGCTGCACGTGATCCGGCTGCGGCTGCCGCCGCTGCGCGAGCGCGCCGAGGACATTCCGCTGCTGGCCCGGCATTTCCTGCAGATGAGCGCCCGCACGCTCAGCGGCGAGACCAAGCGGCTGAGCAGCGAGGCGCTGGCGGCGCTGCAGGCCTTTCATTGGCCGGGCAACGTGCGCCAACTCGAGAACATCTGCCATTGGCTGACCGTGATGGCGCCGACGCAGCAGATCGGCGTCAGCGACCTGCCGCCCGAGATTCGCCGTCCGGCGCCGCGGGCCGCGGCGCCGGCGGTGCCCGAAGCGTACGCGCCGGTCGCCGCGCCGGTGGCGACGGCGCCGTCCGACGTGGTCGGCGGGGGCGGCGGGATTGGCGGCGTCGCGGGCATCGCCGGCGGGATCGACGACGCGTCGCGGGCCGCGCGAGCGGCGGCGCGCATCGAACCGGCGGTTCACGAAACCACCGCGCGGGCGGCCGCATCGCCCGCGCAGGCCAACTGGCTCGAGCTGCTCGAGCGCGAGGTATCGTCGGCGCTGGACGCGCAGTCGGCCGACGAACGCCATCGCGGCGGCAGCGAGTTGATGGACCAGTTGACGCGGGCCTTCGAGACCGTCGTCATCGGCACCGCCTTGCGCCATACCCGCAGCCGCCGCATCGACGCGGCGCTGAGGCTGGGCATCGGCCGCAACACGATCACGCGCAAGATCAAGGACCTGCGGCTCGAGGACGACGACCACGAACCGGGGATGTGATCGCGGCACGCGCGCTGCCGCGGGGGCGGCGAGGGGAGCGAGGGTACTGAGGGGCGGCTCGCGCGCGGTGCGCGCATCGACCGGGCGTCGACCGGGCGTCGACGACCCCGGTGCCGGTGCGGATTATTGAACAATTCTCATTTGTGTAGCACTGTATGACGGTTCCGCCGCGACGGCGGCGACCGCGTCGCCGCGCCGCCATGACGGCCGCCTCCATCCACGTGCTTCGAGGAAATCATGTCCGCGCCGCTGAGCAATGTTCGCCCGCAATGGGACCAGGTCATCGTCGATATCGTCGATTACGTCGGCCGTGACCGGATCGATTCGCCGCTCGCTTATGAGACCGCCCGCAACTGCCTGATCGACACCTTGGGTTGCGGGCTGGAGGCGCTCGAGTACCCGGCGTGCACGAAGCTGCTCGGACCGGTCGTGCGCGGCACGATCGTGCCCAACGGCGCCAAGGTGCCGGGCACGCAGTTCCAGCTCGACCCGGTCCAGGCCGCGTTCAACATCGGCGCGATGATCCGCTGGCTCGACTTCAACGACACCTGGCTCGCCGCCGAATGGGGGCATCCGTCGGACAACCTGGGCGGCATCCTGGCCGTCGCCGACTGGTTGTCGCGGGGCGCGGTGGCCTCGGGCAAGGCGCCGCTGCGGATGCGCGACGTGTTGACCGCGATGATCCAGGCGCACGAGATCCAGGGCTGCATCGCGCTGGAGAACAGCTTCAACAAGGTCGGGTTGGACCACGTCGTGCTGGTCAAGGTCGCGTCGACGGCCGTCGTCGCCAGGCTGCTGGGCCTGTCCCGCGACGAGCAGCTCGCGGCCGTCTCGCTGGCCTGGGTCGACGGCCAGAGCCTGCGCACCTATCGCCATGCGCCGAACACCGGCTCGCGCAAGAGCTGGGCGGCCGGCGACGCGACCTCGCGCGCGGTGAACCTGGCGCTGAAGGCCGCCACCGGCGAGATGGGTTACCCGGGCGCGTTGACGGCCAAGACCTGGGGCTTCTACGACGTATCGTTCAAGGGCCAGCCGTTCAAGTTCCAGCGGCCTTATGGCAGCTACGTGATGGAGAACGTGCTGTTCAAGATCAGCTTCCCGGCCGAGTTCCACAGCCAGACCGCCGTCGAGGCCGCGATGACGATCCATGGTCTGCTCGCCGAGCGCGGCCGCTCGCCGGCCGATATCGAGCGGATCACGATCCGTACGCACGAGGCCTGCATCCGCATCATCGACAAGCAGGGACCGCTGCACAATCCGGCCGATCGCGACCACTGCATCCAGTACATGGTGGCCGTGCCGATCCTGTTCGGGCGATTGACCGCCGGCGATTACGAGGACCAGGTCGCGGCCGATCCGCGGATCGACGCGCTGCGCGAGCGCATCGTCTGCGTCGAGGATCCGCGGTTCACTCGCGATTACCACGATCCGGACAAGCGCAGCATCGCCAACGCGCTGACCGTCGAGTTCAAGGACGGCAGCAGGCTCGACGAAGTCGTCGTCGAATACCCGATCGGACACAAGCGCCGGCGCGCCGAGGGCATCCCGCTGCTCGAGGCGAAGTTCAGGACCAACCTGGATCGGCGTTTCCCTGCGAAGCAGCGCGAGGCGATCCTGGCGGTGTCGCTCGACCAGCAGCGGCTCGAAGCGATGCCGGTCGACGAGTATGTCGATCTGTTCGTGATCTGAGCGCCGGCTTACGGTGGCGGGTGTCGGGTAGGCTCCCGCCGCGTCCGGACTAAGCGCCCAGCTCGGCGATGACCGGCGCGTGGTCCGAAGGCTGCTCGCGGCGCCTGGGTTCCTTGTCGATCGTGCAGCCGAGCACCTTGTCGCGCAGCCGTTCGTCGACCAGCACGTGATCGATGCGCAGGCCCGCGTTGCGGCGGAAGCCGAGCTGGCGATAGTCCCACCAGCTAAAGGACTTGGGCGGCTGCTCGAACAGCCGGAACGCATCGACGAGCCCCAGCCCGCACAGCACGCGGAAGCGCTCGCGCTCGGGCTCCGAGCACAGGACCTTGCCGGCCCATAGCGCCGGATCGTGCACGTCGCGGTCTTCGGGTGCGATGTTGAAGTCGCCGGTCAGCACCAGCGGCTGGCCTTGCGCGCGCAGGCCGCCGACCCAGCTCGCGAGCGCGTCGATCCACGCCAGCTTGTAGACGTACTTGTCCGAGCCGACTTCCTGCCCGTTCGGAAAGTACGCGCAGACGATCGTCAGCCCCGCCACGCTGGCGGCCAGCAGGCGTTTCTGCGGGTCGTCGTACAGCGGGTTGGCCGCGGCGAGCAGGTTCGCCGCGCCGACCGTGTCCTTGCGCGTCAGCATCGCGACGCCGTTGTACGTCGGCTGGCCGGTATACAGCACGTGGTAGCCGGCCTCGTCCAGCGCGGTGGCCGGAAACTTGTCGTCGACGAGCTTGGTCTCCTGCAGGCACAGCACGTCGACCGGGTGCTCGGCGAGCCAGTCGAGCACGTGGGGGAGGCGGACCTTGAGGGAGTTGACGTTCCAGGTGGCGATTTTCATGGCGTCATATAACTATATGATTTATATATGAAAAATACAAATTTCAATTTGAAGAAAGGGCTCGGCTACCAATATACGCCTGGGTAGGGATGCAGCCTCGACTTCTGTCTTTCACAACGCTACTACCGGCAGCAACTCGAGCGAGTGCTGCGTCGCTATGTGGGTCGCAAACCATCGAAGCAATGTCTTTCCATTCGAGCCTGGGCAGCGCTCGCACTCCCCGCTGGAACAGGCGCCACCCGCGGCAATCGGAGGTATGCGTGCGGCTGGACAAGGTGCTCGAAGCTGAATTAGCATCGAACAATCGTTTTATGAGGTTTGTATGCTATGTCGATTCTTTACACGCCAACCGAGAGGGGTTTCGATCCCCGCCTGGAAGCGATCGACCGCTGCCAGGTCGGCCTGTTGCGTGAGCTCGTCGGCCAGCAAGGCAACCGGCTGATCCTCAAAGGGGGCATGGCCATGCGCGCCGTGTTCGGCGGTCTTCGGCTGACCAAGGACATCGACTTCGACCGCGATCCAAGCCTGAGCCAGGATGCCTTGAAAAAGGGGCTGCTGAGCAACCTGGTCCGGGCGGCAACGGCCGCCGGCATCCGGGCGCCCAAGGCCGAGATCACCAAGGACACCAAGACCACCGTTCGCGCCCGGCTGGCGGGCACCGTTGCGCACGGGACGGATGTCCGGTTCGACGTCGAAGTCTCGGGACGCCGCACGCCGAACCGGGCGAACCTGCGCGCGGAGGTGGTGAGTGCCCCTGCGCGCTACGCCATGGCGCCGTTCCCGGTCACGACCTACACCCATGAGGCCCTGGCCGCGATGAAGATCGCCGCCGCCCTGTCGGAGCAGCGCAATGCGCCCCGCGACCTCTACGACCTTCGCGATCTCGTCCGTGCCGGTGTGGACCCGACGGCGCTGCTGGCGCAACAGGACCCGGCGCTGCTCCAAGACTTCGCCCATCGGGCCCTGAGAAAACTGGAGATGCTCTCCTACCCGCTGGCCCGGCAGGAACTGCTGCCCTATCTGCCTGCCGGCGAGCGCGATGCCTTGACGGAAGAGGCGTGGATCGAGGCCACGCTGCTGGTCGCGCAGCGCGTCGTGCAATGGTGCGAGGCTGCGCTGCAGCGCCAGCAGCATCGCTGCGCGGTTCAGGGCGAAAAGACCAGCGCCGGCGACGCAGGGCCGCCGCCATGAAATCGAACTGGAAAGCCGACGCCGAGCGCTTGCTGATGAGCGCCGACAGTCCGTCCGTGCTCAGGACCGCCATGCTCCATGCGCTGGTCACGACGGGACGGGAGGATGCGCCCTCGGCGGCCACCTTCAGCCGCTGGGTGGCTGAAATGGCCGATGTGGGAAAGCTGCAGGAGGTGATCAAGGGTGTCTACCTGAACCGGCTGGGCCACCGCGACGTGAGCCCGGCCGCGGCATCGCATTGGGTGCGCCACCGCAGCGTGGTCAGCTTGTCCTGGGTGCTGGAGCAGGCGCACGTCACGAACAACTTTGGTGACACCATCACCTGCGTCATCCCGATCGAGCCGGGTTGGCCCAATCCGCAGGTCGGTGACCGGCGTACGGCCGCCGGCACGTTCCGGTTCTTCGCCATGCCGGCCCACTTGGTGGACGAGCGCGCTGGCAAGTTGGACGACATTCGCGATCTGCGGTTCGACTACCCCCGGACCACGCCGGAGAAGGCGCTGCTGGACTGGATCTATCTCGGCGCTTCGAGCCGCAGCAGATTGACGCGGCCGCCATTCGACCTGGATCTTGCCGCGCTGGACCGCCGCAGGCTGAACCGCACCGCCAAGGCCATGGGCCTGTCTGAACGGCTGGAGGGTTGGGTGAGGCGGTACGAGGCCTATCAAGCAGACGAGGACGTGAAGGAGAACACGGCGACCAGGATGCGGCTCTGATGCCCATCCCTTTCCAACCTCGCCGGAAGTGCGTGAGCGCTTGGTGCGGCTGGTAGTCGAGCAGCGCCCGGAACATCCGTCGCAGTGGGCCACGGTGTCAGTTCTCGCAGTCGCTTGACGTCGGCCGGGTTCATCTCGTCGAATCGCTTGCGCCAGCCGTACAGCGTCTGCTCGCTGACCTTATGCTTGCGGGCCGCCTCGGCCACTGTCGTCCTGTCGGTTTCCCGAAGGATCGCAACCATCTGTTCGTCGGTGAATCTACTCTTTCTCATGGGCTTCTCGCCTCGTGACGAGAGCCGTTTTCTCGACTGATCCTTGGCCCGAAAATCCCGGGCAGGTCAGCCTGACTGAAACCAAACGGTCTCCTCGAAACCCGGGGCGGTTCAATCGCATCCGGACCGTTGGACCGAGTGTGGCGGCGTGCCACGGTCAAGTCTCCCCTTCCGCTGGCGTACCCGGGAAGACGGCCTGCAGTGCAATGACGAGTTCGGCCGCGGTGCCTTCATCGGCCAGCGCCGGAAACTCCTTCGCCAGCTTGTCGGACACCTTGCCGCCGTTGTCGCGTACCGAGCGGATGATGCGGTCGATGTCCGAGTCCGGTCCCTCGATCACCTGCTTGACGCGCTCGCGCGCCAGGCGCAGGCTGCGCAGGTAGCCGGCTTCCTTGCGCATCTCCTGCTCGATGGTCACGCGCA